>CASFUJ010000040.1 GCA_949297645.1 uncultured Desulfovibrionaceae bacterium | reverse complement strand
GATGGGGACATGTTTGCTGTGGCTGGGCTACAAGGACTCGAACCTTGATTATCGGAGCCAGAATCCGACGTCCTGCCAATTGAACGATAGCCCATCAGCAAAAAAAGAAATTACCGGAATCGCCGCAGAAGTCAAGCGATTCTTTGCAGTTTTTTTATTTTTTTTCGTTTTTCCTCAGCCAAGTCTTCTATGCGAAGAAAAACGTATGATAATCAAATGACATATCCACCAGACGGCAATTACGGAGACAATGCCGATGAGCCATCCGACGACGATATCGAACGGGTAATTCTTGCCCACATAGACCTGTGAAAAGCCCACGCAGAACGGCAACAGGTACACCCACGGGTTGGAACGATAGAACAGCATGGAAAGCACCACGGCCACGGCCATGCAGGCTGCCGCAGGCGAAGAGGGCATGGAACCGCCGAGCGTCTGCGTTTCGGTGGTTTCCTTGTCGATGACAATCCACTGGTCGGCCGCGGTATCGTAGTAGTTTGAATCCATGACCACCTGACAGGGCCGTTCACGGTCGATGGAAGATTTAAGGGCGCTGGTGGTAATGTCCGTCACCCCTACGGAAAGCCCCATGAGAAGCACAAGCATGAGCACGCGCCCTACGGGCTCCAGAGAACTGCGCCAGCAATGCACGGCATAGGCGGTGATGCAGATCAGCGCGCCCACCCACATAAGCCAGACCTGCGAAAACAGGGGCATAATGAAATTGAACACAGCGTTATGCGCAGACACATTGATGAGTTCGAACAGGGACTGGTCAATAATCTGAAACATGGATGCCTCTTGTATTCAGTGATGGTTCCGCTCCAAAGAGTGTCCGGCGGCCTCTCCTCCGCCGTCCGGGGGCGGGGAGCGTCCCGCCGGGCCTGCCTACTCTATGCCGCCCCCGGCGCCGCCGTCAATCATGTCCCCGGCAAGACGGTTCTGTTCCCACTGCCAACGGGCGAGACCGTTGAAGATATTTTTTCGCCGAACCCTGCTGCCCGCGCACATGGCGTCGAGCACGTCCATCATGTCGGCGCGCTTCGTCTTCCCCGCCGACGGGCAGGGATTGGAGAATACCGGCAGCTCCCACTGCCTTGCCGCGCGCATGATTTCCGCCTTGGAAAGCAGCATGAGCGGACGTATGACCTGAAGCGCCCCGCCGAAGAAGGGTTCATTCATGCTCATGCCCGCCACCTTGCCCGTCTGGACAAGATTCATGAGAAAATTGGAGACAAGGTCGTCGTTATTATGACCGAAAGCCAGATGCGTCAGTCCGTATTCGCGACAGAGGGTGAACAGACGTTTGCGGCGCAGGCGGGCGCAGTAAAAGCATGCGGAATTACGCAGATTTTCTTCGGAATGTCCGCGCGGGCCGAAATCCGTCACTTCCAGATGTCCGGCAATTCCCTCTTTCGCCAGCCATTCGGCCAGCGGAGCGTGGTTGGTCGGAGCAAATCCCGGGTTGAGGTGGATGGCCATGATTTCAAAAGAGAAAGGTACGATGCGTTGACGAATCTGCAGTACCTTGAGCAGCACGAAGCTGTCCACCCCTCCGGAAACGGCTACTCCCACCCGCGCCCCCGGGCGCAGCATGCCTGTGGACTGCATGGCCCTGCCTGCGCTCTTCACGCATACCTGCTGCGCGTAACTGAGCTTGCTTATCCGGCTCAATGCTTCTCTCCCTTCTGGCTTTTGCCCTGTTCCGTGTCCCGCAAGGCGGAACACCACGTTCTTCCCCATTCCGGTACTGGCGCTGCCGCCCATGAAAACCGGACGTTCCGTCGAAAACGAAAGCGTAACGACTTGTCGGCATGAGTGCAGGCGCAAAACAGCCCGACCATGACCGCCCCCTTCCTCTGCTCCGCCTGCCTCAGGCAAAGCGCTGCGAAAAACACGCGCTCTTCCCGTCCGGCTTTTCTGCTCACGGGAGAGGGCGCCCCCCTTAACGGCGTCGATGCCGGCTTCCGCCCGGGGCACCTCTTCCGAACGCGCTCCGGCACAAAAGCAGCGCGCCGCGTCCGCCCGATACGGATTCCGACAGTCTGCCGTATCCTCCGTCGAAAAGACAACGCGCGCTGTTTTTGAAAGGACGGGACCGAAAACGCCCCGTCCGCTCACTTACTGAAGAAGCGTTTTTTCCTTCTCCCACACGGCGCTCAGCAGCGTACGCACACCGAACCCCGTGGCCCCCTTGGCGTTGATGGGGTTATCGGCCGTATCGGCGGCGGCCATATCGATATGCGCCCAGGCAATGCCTTCGCCCACGAACTGCTGCAGGAACACGGCCGCGTTGATGGCTCCGCCCTCGCGCGGGCCGGAGTTCACCATGTCGGCGCAGGGGCTTTTCAGCGCCTCCAGACTGGTGGAAGTCCACAGCGGCAGACGCCAGTTGCGCTCCCCGAGCGTCGTGCCGGCCTCATGCAGTGCGGCTCCGAGTTCCTCGCTTACGGAAAAAAGTCCGGCCGCTCCGAGGCCGAGCGCCACGGCGCAGGCCCCGGTCAGCGTAGCGATATCCACAAGACGGAACGGCCGGTACTGTTCCTGCGCCCAGCAGAGAGCGTCGGCCAGGACAAGGCGGCCTTCGGCGTCGGTATTCACGATTTCGACGGATTTTCCGTTCTTCGCTACCACGATGTCGCCGGGACGCGTGGCATGACCGCCAGGCATGTTTTCCGCCATGGCCATGACGCCCACCACGGGACGCTTCGGCGCAAGGGACGGCGCGAGACGCCCGAGAGCTTCCATCACCCCCAGCACCGCGGCCGCGCCGGACATGTCGCCCTTCATGTCCTCCATGCCCTTGGCGGGCTTCAGGCTGATGCCGCCGGAATCGAAGCACAGTCCCTTGCCGACGAACACCACGGGTTCACGGCCCTCCGCACCTTTGGGAACATATTCTACTACGGCCATGCGGGGCTCTTCAGACGAACCGCGGGCCACGGCGAGATAGGCGTTCATACCTTCCGCCGCAAGTTCGGACGGTCCGAGCACGCGGAACGTCATACCGTATTTCGAGGCCACACTCTGCGCCTTCTCCGCAAACACGGAAGGCGTCATGACGTTGGCCGGGTCGTTGACAACGTCACGGGCCAGCATGAGGCCCGCGGCCTCGGCCTCGGCCATCCTTGCGGCGGCGCGCACGGCATCCTCCACATATTCGCCTTCCAGCATCAGGGACAGCCGGCGGGGATCGGCGTGTTCGCTCTTTTTGCTCATCCAGCGCTCATAGCGGTACAACCCGAGAAAAGCCGAAAGCACAGCTTCGCGCACCAGCGCGTCAAAACCGACTCCCAGTTTCTCAGCCGTACGGGCAAGCGAGGCTCCGTCGATGCCCACGGTTTCCAGATCATACTCACGGCAGCGGCGAAGCGCGCTGCCCACCGCATGACGGAACGCCGTCAGGTCCGACTTGTCGGCTTTGCCGAGGCCCACGCCGAGCACGCGGGACACTTCCATGGCCTGCGGACCGTAGAACATGACCAGTTCCCCCTTGTGCCCCCGAAAATCGCGCCATGCCGGAGCGATGCCGAGCCAGGGAGCTCGCTCCGCAAGCGCGGAGCATGCCGTTTCGGCGTTTTCTCCCTCAAATACGAAACTGAGCACAACGTCAGCCTTCCACTGCGAAGGACCGCCGGCCTGAAAACGAATATCCATCTGTACACCTCAATGCTTATTTTAATGATGTTCCGGGTCGCCTGGACCGAGGCCCACGGCCCGGCGCAGCGCAGCCACTTCACGGGAAGAGAGCGGTCTTACAGCGCCGGGGGCCAGTCCTCCGAGTTCCAGCGGGCCTTCCTGTACCCGCTTCAGCCTCAGGACCGTGAAGTCCACGTCCCTGCACATGCGGCGAATCTGTCTGTTCAATCCCTGATGAAGCACCATCTCCAGCAGTATGCCGCGCGAAGACGTGGAAAGTACTCTCACTTCCACAGGAGCCAGTCTGTCGCCTTCGGCCAGCGTCATGCCGCGGCGCATGCGGGCAAGAGCGCCGGCAACCGACGCCTCGCCCTGCTCCGGTCGGACCAGTACCTCATACACCTTGGGCAGATGCCAGCGGGGATGGGTAAGGCGATGGGCAAGATGGCCGTCATCGGTCAGCAGTATCAGCCCTTCGGAAAAAAAATCGAGCCTGCCCACGGGAAAGAGCCGCTTGTGACACCACGGTTCGGGCACGAGGTCGAGCACGGTTTCCCGTCCCTCCGGGTCGCTGGCGGTGGATACGATGCGCACGGGCTTGTTGAGCATGAGCCAGCAGACGCCCGCATTCTCTCTTCTCAGCTTCACCGGGCGGCCGTCGAGCTCCACGCGGTCGCCCTCCGCCACCCTCTCGCCCGGGCTTTCCGCCGTGCGGCCGTTTATGCGGACTCTTCCGGCAAACACGAGTTCGTCGGCTCCGCGACGCGAGCACACCCCGGCGTCGGCCAGGGCCTTGTTCAGTCTGATTCCTTCAGCCACACCACTTCTCTCCGTATTCCGGGTCGCGACGGACGTCCCGGGAAAAAGTCGCCATTATCCTCTGGCACATCGGGATAATGTGGGCTATCATACCTTCCGTCAAGACCATACTCACGGGCAGGCACGTTTTTCCTCCCTCCTCCAACAAGAACAGAGAGATATGCACCTTCCTCCATCTCTTACCTCATCCCTTCTCGTCCGCCTCTACTCCTCCATCTGCGCTACGCTCCGCATCAGGGAGGAAAACCGTGCGGAAGTGGATGCCGTACACGCCAGAGGCGAACGTCTCATCTTCTGCCTGTGGCACGATGAGCTTTTCTCCCTCATTCCCGTCTCACGTCACCTGCGCGTGGTGTCCATCGTCAGTCCCAGCGCCGACGGGGACATGCTCGAGCGTATTCTCGCCTCCAAGAATGTAGGAGCCGTGCGCGGTTCGAGCACCAGAGGCGGCGTACGCGCTCTGCTCAGCCTTGCCCACATGATGAAGCAGGAACTCGTGCATGCCTGCATCACGGTGGACGGCCCCGCCGGCCCGAGACACAAGAGCAAGGAAGGGGCCTTTTTCCTGGCCAACCGCACCAACGCCCGCATCATGCCGGTGCGCATCTACGTCAGACACGCCCTGCGCCTGCCCACATGGGACAAATTTCAGGTACCGCTGCCCTTTTCCCGCGTCGTCATCCGCTTCGGCCACGCCTGGGACGAGGGCATGAAGGAAGTGCCAGACATCGAGGAAGCAACCATAAGCCGGGCCCGGGAAAGGCTTGAAAGGGAGCTGCACGAACTCGGAAAGGGACTTATCCCGGGAGACGACGCATGACCGGAAAAGAACGACTGCGCTTCCGACTGCTCTGCGCGACAGGCAGCGCCCTTCGCCTGCTGGGCTTTCCCGGACTGGCTCTTCTCGGCAACGGTGTCGGCCACCTTATCTGGCACTTTGTTCCCTCCCGACGCAAGCTTGCCGTGAACAATATCGCAAGCCATCTGGGCATGAGCGAAACGGAGGCGGAAAAGACGGCCCATGCCAGCTTCTGCCATACGGGACGCGCCTTTCTCGAAATCCTTCTGACCGGAAGATTCGGCATGAACTCCCCGCGTCTGCGCATCGAGTCCCCGGAGCTCATGCAGCGCCTGCGCGAATGTGACCGTCCCATTGTGGCGGCTACGGCTCATTTCGGTTCGTGGGAGCTTCTGGCCTCCATGCTGGGGCAGCTCTACGCGCCGCCGAGGCCGCGCATGGTAGTGGTACGCCGCTATCACGACGAAGCCGTTCAGTCCTTCATCGCATCCTGCCGCGAGGCCACCGGTGCCGACATGATAGGTCACCGCAACGCGGCCATGAGCGTCATTCGCGCCTTACATCACCGCGGAATTGTTGCTTTTCTTGTAGATCACAACACTTCTCCAGCCGAAGCCGAGTTCCTGCCTTTTCTTGATGAGGTGGCGGCCGTGAACATGGGGCCCGCACTGCTTGCCGTACGGGCAAAGGCGCTCATCTGGCCCGTGGCGCTTACCCGGGAAGGCGGCAACTATATGTTCCGTCTGCAGGAGCCTCTCGACACCGCCACGCTGGAAGGAACGCGGGACGAACAGGTAAAGAGCGCCGCTGCCTTCTATACCCGGGCCATTGAGAACTTCATTCATGAACGTCCGGAGCAGTGGTTCTGGATGCACGATCGTTGGAAGACCCGGGCCCGTTCCTCCGATTGACCCCTATCGGCCTCCGACATTGGACATGTCCACATATACATGTCCAAAAAGAAAACACTCCCACAGCTCTCCGCACCTTCATTCACATGGTTTCTCGCGCGTTCGCGAAAAAATAATCTCTGGCACAATTATTGCATGAGCCTTTTTGTACATGGTACAAATTTTCCTAGGGAGTGGCTCATGGCTTTCGCATTGACAAGAGAGGGTATCAAACCTATCGCCAACGCACTGGCACTGGCTCTGGCACTGTTCCAGGTCTGGTTCACCTCAGGCTTCGGGGTACTGGACGGTTCGATGATGCGCGTGGTCTTCGTGGCATTCATCACCGCACTGATTTTCCTGTACATTCCGTTCCGCAAATTCGGCAAGGACGAAAAGGAGCCCACATGGTGTGTGCTCCTCGATCTGTGCCTGGCCATGCTCGCGCTTTCCGTGGCGGTATGGTTCGGCATGCATCTTGAAGAAATCACCACGCGCATGCGCTACATCGACGAGGTGTCCACGGCCGCCAAGTTCTTCGGATGCGTCACCGTGCTGCTGGTATTCGAAATCACACGCCGTACCACAGGCTGGGCGCTGGTCATCGTTTCCGGCCTTCTGGTGCTCTACACCTTCTTCGGCGACATGCTGCCCCGCGCCGTCAAGCACACGGGCTTCGATTTCGGCACCATCGTCGAACACCTGTTCCTGCTCAACGAAGGCGTGTACGGTATCCCGATCGGTACCGCCACATCCACCCTGTTCGGCTTCATCATGTTCGGCACCTTCCTGGAGAAGTCCGGCATGAGCTCCATCTTCATGGATCTCGCCTGCTACCTCACCCGTAACTCTCAGGGCGGTCCGGCCAAAGTGGCCATTTTCGCCTCGGCGCTCTTCGGCACCATTTCCGGTTCCGCTTCCGCCAACGTGTACGGCACCGGCATCTTCACCATTCCGCTCATGAAGAAGGTGGGCTACCGCGCTCCCTTCGCGGGCGCCGTGGAAGCCGTGGCCTCCACCGGCGGTCAGCTCATGCCTCCCGTCATGGGCACGGCGGCCTTCCTCATGGCCGACCTCTCCGGCGCGGGTTACCTTGCCGTGGCCAAGGCCGCGCTCATCCCCGCCATTCTGTACTACCTCTCCCTGCTCTTCATGATTCACTTCGAAGCCGTGAAGTACAATCTCGGCAAGCTTGACCCCGAGATGGTGCCCTCCGGCAAGAGCATTCTGCGCCGCCTGTACTACCTGCTGCCCATCGGCGTGCTCATCGCCCTGCTCGCCTGCGGCCGCAACGTGGTGTTCTGTGCCAACGTGGCCACGCTGAGCATCATCATCCTCGGCTTGTTCCGCAAGGAAACCCGCTTCACCTTCCGCACCTTCATCGACGCGCTCATCGCATCCTCCCGCGGCGCCCTCATGGTCTCGGCCTGCTGCGCCGCCTCCGGCGTCATCGTGGGTACCCTGTCGCTCACCGGCATCGGCTACAAGTTCATCAACCTCATCACCATCATCGCCGGCGACAGCATGATCCTGCTCATGGTACTGCTCATGCTCACCAGCTTCGTGCTCGGCATGGGCGTGCCCACCACCCCGGCCTACATCGTGGTGGCCACCCTCGGCGCTCCCGCCCTCATCAAGGCCGGCGCCCCGGTGCTCGTCTCCCACATGTTCGTGTTCTACTACGCCATTCTGTCCTTCATCACGCCTCCGGTATGCGTGGCGGCCTTCGCAGGCGCGGCCATTGCGGGCAGCAAGGCCATGGAAACTGGCTTCATTGCCATGAAACTCGGCATTGTGGCCTTCATCGTTCCCGACATGTTCGTGTTTGAACCCGCGCTTCTCAGCATCGGTTCCACGGGCGAAATTCTCTGGGCGGCCACCAGCGCCATCGTCGGCGCCATCGCCATTGCCGGCGGCATGCAGGGATATCTGCTTGCCAACGCCACCGTCATCGAGCGCGTCATGCTCCTTGCCAGCGGCGTATCCTGCATCTACCCCGGCCTCTATACCGACTTCCTCGGCTTCGGTCTTCTGGCCGTCACCATCGCTCTTCAGCTGATTCGCCGCCGCTCCGCGGGAGCCCGGCCCCAGCAGGCATAACCTTCTTATCAAGGAGAGTTCCCCATGATCATCGATTTCCGCATGCGTCCGCCGGCGAGAGGCTTCCTCAACATCGGCGTGTATGACAACGTGGAACGCACCGCCAAGCTGACGGAATGCTTCTCCATGAAGCAGGCCCCCTCCGTGTCGCAGAAGTCCCCCGAGCTCATGCTCCAGGAAATGGACGAAGCCGGCGTCACCATGGGCGTCATCCCCGGCCGCAACGGTCACTTCAAGGGCACCATTTCCAACGACGACATCATCAAGCTGCTGGACGACTTCCCGGGCCGCTTCGTGGGCATCGCCGGCCTGAACGCCTCCAACAAGACGGAAGCTCTGGAAGAAATTCACCGCACCGTGCTCAACGGACCGCTCAAGGGCGTGTGCATGGAACCCGGCGCGCTGAACAAGCCCATGTACGCCGACGACCCGCGCATCTACCCCATCTACGAGCTGTGCGAACAGCATCAGATTCCGGTCATTCTCATGCTCGGCGGCCGCGCCGGCCCCGACATCACCTACAGCGACCCCAAGATCATCAACCGCATCGCCGCCGACTTCCCGAAGACCAACTTCATCATTTCCCACGGCGGCTGGCCCTGGGTACAGCAGATTCTCGGCGTGTGCTTCTTCCAGAAGAACATCTACCTCTGCCCCGACATGTACCTGTTCAACTGCTCCGGCTGCATGGACTATGTGATGGCCGCCAACAACTTCATGCAGGACAGATTCCTGTACGGCTCGGCCTATCCTCTCATGCCCATCGTGGACTGCGTGAACCACTTCAAGGGTCTGTTCAAGCCTGAAGTGCTGCCCAAGCTTCTGTGGAAGAACGCCGCCAAGGTTCTGAAACTCAATCTCCCCGAGGAGGCATAATATGAACATCTCCCGCATCATGAAATCCCTGACCGCGGCCGTGGCCGTGGCGGCCGTATGCACCGCCCCCGCCTTCGCCAAGGACTTCACCGAGCTCAAGGCTGCAGCCTCTCCCGCGGGCGGCGCGTGGTATGTGGGCGTGGGCGCCATGGGTAAGGCCGTCTCCACCCACTATCCCGACATCGACGTGTCCATCTTCCCCGGCGGCGGCCTCGCCAACGTGCTGCACGTGGACCGCGGCGCCAGCGATTTCGGCATTGCCGCCCACTCCGTCATCGTGGCTGCCGCCAAGGGTATCGAACCCTACAAGAAGCCTACGGAAAACATCGCCGGCATGCTCAACCTGCATGACTCCACCCTCATGCACTTCATCGTGAACAAGGCCTCCGGCATCACCTCTCTGGAACAGATCGCCGAAAAGAAGATGCCCATCCGCATCTCCATGAGCCACACCGCCGGCAATTCCTACCTGTTCGGCCGCTGGATTCTTGAAGAATACGGCATCAGCCAGAAGAACATCACGGAATGGGGCGGCAAGATCTACACGCCTTCCACCAACGACGCCGCTGCCATGATGAAGGACGGTCAGCTTGACATCGCCCTGTGGATCGGACCCGGCGAAGCCTTCATCATTCGCGACATGATGAACAGCGTGGACCTCGACATCCTGCCCGTGAGCGAGAAAGTCATCGAAGCCGTGCATCAGAAGTACGGTCTTGACCGCGGCGTCATCCCCGCCACCTACTATGACGGCAAGTTCGGCCGCGACATCGTCACCGTGTCCGCCAGCACCGAACTCATGATCAACAAGAACGTCCCCGACGAAACCGTGTACAAGCTCGTGAAGGCCATCTGCGAAAGCCGTGACGACATCGTCATCGCCAGCCCCTTCTGGAAGAGCTTCACCGCCAAGGAAGCCGGCAACGGTCTTGCTGTTCCGCTGCATCCCGGCGCGGCCAAGTACTATAAGGAAATGGGCTACATCCAGTAACCTGCCCGTTCACCATTCATGAAAAAGGCGGCTCCGTGAAAACGGAGTCGCCTTTTTCATCAAAAACAGGGAGCACGCCCGACAGATACCAAACGACGGTGCACAAAAACAGTTCCCCCTTACGAAAGGCCTTCGCCTCCCGACAGGAAAAACGGAAAGCGCCAGCCGTCGGCCTCGTCCTTCTCGAAACGGCTCGAGAACAGCAGGATGAGCGTGATGGAAAAATAAGCTCCCGCCGGAAGATACTTGAGAAAATCCGGCACGACGAAGGCCGCGAAATAGATGTCGGCCTCAAGCGACGCAGGCCGGAAAAGCCGGACGAATAACGCATGCCCCGCCCGACGCCAATCTTCTCCCCGGGCAGGCAGAAAACCTCTTCCGTAAACGACGGCCACATCGTAACGCGAAGAACATCTTCCTCCATGCTCGCACTTGCGGAAGAGCGTTTCTCTTTTCCGGATTCCGGACACAGTCGTACTTCGTGCCCGCGCCCTGACAGTCGGCAGCCCCCGTTTTCCGGAAATACCGGCCGCCCCTCCCGCAACAGAGCATTCCTCCCGAACCGCCTAACGGCACTGGTCGGGAGAAATACCGAACTTCTTCATCTTCACATACAGTCCGCTGCGGGATATGCCCAGCTTCTGCGCCGCCGCCCGTATGTTGCCTCCGCAGTCTTTCAACACCCGCAGAATGCTCTCCTTCTCCTGTATTTCAAGAAAGCCGGGTGCGGAAGAGGGCTTTTCCCCGCCATGCCCGGAAGAACTGCAGTGAAGGATATTGTAAGGTACGGAATCCACATCGATCAGGCCGGAATCGGGAGCCATGAACACCATGCGCTCTACCGTATTCTCCAGCTCGCGTACGTTACCCGGCCAGGAATAACCTTCCAGAATACGATACACTTCCTCCGTCATACGCAACTCGGGATTATTCTGCGTCATCATGAAATGGGAGAGAAAATGCCGTGCGAGAAGACGTATATCGGAAGCGCGCTCCCGCAGGGGAGGAATGCTCAGGGAAAAAACGTTGAGACGGTAATACAGATCCTCGCGGAACGAACGCTCCCGTATGGACTCCTGGAGATTGCGGTTGGTCGCTGCGATGACGCGTACATTGACCTGTCTTGTATATTTGCTGCCCACACGGGTCACTTCGCCGTTCTGCAGAAGGCGCAGCAGGGAAACCTGCGCGTCCATGGGCATTTCGCCTATCTCGTCCAGAAAGATGGTGCCGTTGTCCGCCAGCTCAAACTTGCCCGGCTTGCCCAGACGGCTTGCCCCTGTGAAGGCGCCCTCGTCGTAACCGAACAGTTCGCTCTGCACGAGTTCCCGCGGCAGGGCGCCGCAGTTTACGGTAATGAAGGCGCCCGTAGCCCGGCTGCTGGCATTGTGCATGGACTGGGCGAAAAGCTCCTTGCCTGTGCCGCTTTCGCCGAGAATAAGAGTGGTGGCGTCGCTCTTGGCGGCCTTTCTTGCCTGTTCGATGACGTTCTGCAGAGCGGAGGACGTTCCGACGATGTGATTGAAGGTGAAGACGGCTTTCGCGCCGGTGACGCGGGCGGCAGACTCCTTGATGCGCCGCACCTCACGCAACGTGACGACCCGGCTGCCGCTCTCGCCCGTACTGGATACGGAAAGCATGCAGCTGAGCGTCCCGTTCTTGAGCTGGAGCATGGCTTCCTGGTCGATGAATTTCGCGTTTTCTGAAAGGATGGCGCGCAGAATATCCTTGGAGAAGATGACGTCGCTTATGTGCTGTGCGCCGCTGCTCAACGTTGTGAGAGAAAGCATCTGCTGCGCCTTCTTGTTGATGAAGCGTATGGCGCCGTCGCCGTCGAGCACCACAAGTCCCTCATCCATCATTTCGAAGATGACCCTCTGCTCCTCCAGCAGAAAATGCAGACGAAGCTGTTCGGAAATGGCGTAGGCAGCGCTTTCTATCATACCGAGGGTGTGGGTGTGGAACATGTCCCACGGCAGGGTGACGTTGAGCACGCCTACCAGCTCGTGCTTGGTATTCCAGATGGGAGCCGCGGCGCAGAACCAGTTGTGCAGCAGACGGCAGTAATGCTCGGCCGCCCATGTTTCCACGGAACGCTTCTCCACAAGGCAGATGCTGATGGCGTTGCTGCCGGAAGAACTCTCGAGGGCGATGCTTCCCGGTTCGATGTTGGGGATGGGGTAGCTTTTCTTCTCGTCACGCAGGCAGGAAAGGATAACGCCGTTGGCGTCGGAGATGGAAATGATACTGCCTGAGGAACTGATGGGGTTGTAGAGCCTTTCCATGATGCCGCGGGCGATGCGTATGAGCAGGGCGTTCTTGTGCAGCACCCTTTCCAGTTGCGCCGGTTCGAGCCTGCGCCGGCTTCCTTCGCTGGAATCCACATGGAGAAGACGGCAGTGCTGCCATGAGCGAAGAATGTACGGGGCAATGACGGATTCATCCACACTCTCCCCTCGCTGAAAGCGTTCCCATTCCCGGTAGATACGTTCACGCTTGCTCTGACTGTTGTCCATGAAGGCTCCTTTGATAATGTCCCGGACAGCATACACACATGGTATG
>CASFUJ010000039.1 GCA_949297645.1 uncultured Desulfovibrionaceae bacterium | reverse complement strand
ACTGTTGTGAAAGGCGTTGAATACACCCACGCCATTGCCCAACCGGCTGCCCGGCCAGAAGTAGAGAATGGCCACATTGGCCGACTCCATAATAATAAAAATTAAAATTGCGATCGACAGAAGGTCCATGTCTGCGTGCTCCTCAAATTTCCTCGTTCTGGGGAAGATACCCCGGCCCGGCGCCAGCTTCACCTACCAGAGGAGCGGCTATGTAGTCGATGGCCTGCGGGGGAGTGGCGTGTTCACCCGCGGGAACAATCTTCGCATCAACAAAGCAAACATCTCGTGCTTCATTCGTGCGAAATCCCTCAAATTCGATGCCCAGAGCGTCAAAAACTTTGCCGACTTCCAGGACCGTAGGATTTCTTTCCCCGGTAATCCATCTGCCTAAGGTAACACGATTTACGCCAACCTTATCGGCAAGCGCGGCGTTACTCCCGAATTTGTCTCGGGCGGCCTTCAAAGTCTCAATTATGGAAGCGTGAAAGTTTTTCATAGGTTCCCATGATACCAGAAGGTATTTTTTTTTCTATATCAACAAATGGTTTCATACTTTACAAATATGATAACCATTTGGTATTATCTAAAACATGAAAGCACCTATTGTCACAGAACTGATCGAATTCTTTCAGGCAAATGATGTCTCCTGCCGTTGTCTGGCAAGGGAATCAGGGGTTGCTTCTCCCATCATCACGAGAGTGTTGAGCGGGGAAAGAAAGGACATGACTTCGAGAAATGCCGATGCGCTCAGAAAAGCCATGAAACGTATTTCTGAGAACAAATCCCATCCTCCAGAATCCTAATTCCCCCATCTCCCTCCGTCATCCCGGAAAAGTATCTCTCCAGGACAGGGTAGGGGAGGAATGCTCAGATCAGGATTCTTTGGGAGTCAATTCATCGAGGCGGTATTGGACGAGCTTATGGTACTGACTGTCGCGTTTTTTCAGAAGGGCAAAAAGTTCTTCATCGGAGAGGTCCCGGTAGTTGGTGATGATGTCCTCAAGCGACATGAAGTCGATGATGAAGTCTTCAAGAGGAAGCAGTCGACCGCCATGCTCTCTCGCGTAATCATATTTCCTGTTCCAGGCCGTCGTGGCCGCGGCAAAAAGTTCCTTGCGAAGGGCACGAGCCGTCTCTTGGCGCTGAGCAAGGTATATTCCCGCAAAAGACGAAAGCGATCCGATGAGCGCGCCGCCGAGTGCAGACAGTGCCGCGATGAGAGCTGTATCCATACTATTTCCTCCTCTGAGCTGAGTGGTTGTGGTGACTCCAGCATAGGGGAGGGCCGCCGCCGGGGCAACAGACCCCGGCGGTTCAGAAGGAGAAAGGGGCATGACTCAGGAAAAAGATATGTATGAATGTCTGCTGAACATCCATGTGCTCGCAACATTCAGACATAGAAGTCCTGCCGAGATATGTGAGCTTCAGGCGCGTATTCTCCGCATGGCTTCCGAGCTGTCTTTAGAAGATGTGATGGTGGATATTACCTGTGGGGACGTGCACCGCTACGAGGGGGAAGAGATATCCCCTTTGCTGCAAGAGCCTTCATGATTTGGCTGACCTGAATTTCAAGCTGTCTGATCTGGATTTCCGCTTGCGTCAGAGCCGTTTGAAGAGCTGCAATCTTTTCTTCGGGAGTACGAGCCAACGGACTGAATTGCATAAGACATTTCCTCCTTGGAATGGAAGTTTTGTGGTGAAGCACATTCTACGGAGGAACACCGCCGGGGACAATGCCCCGGCGGTTCAGAAGGAAGAAGTGATGCCGGACTACAAAAACATGACGGCCGTTGAGGCCCTGCGTCACGCCAAGGAAGTTTCCGGGCTGACAGCGGAGGAGATTGCGTCCCGCATGGGCGTGACTCCGAGAATCGTTCGTTCCTACCTTGACCGCGGGGCGGACTACGAGCCGGGTCTCGGTAAAATTCCCGGCCTTTGCAGGGCCATGGGCAACCGTGTGTTGCTGGACTGGATAGCGGCAAACCTTGAAGAAGAACTTGAAGTTTCTGCGGCGTCCAGCCGGGCGGACGTGCTGACTTCGGTGGCACGCGTTACGGCGAGCCTCGGCGATGTGCAGCGCTGCCTGGCAGACAGCGAAGGCAGGGGCATTGATCCGGCCTGCGCCAGAGAGGTCCGGAGTCTGCTTTCTGAAGTGATTGCCGAGTGCCGTGTGGCGCAGAGCAGATTGCGTGGTCTGGCCGCCGCCCGCGACGTGCGGGACATGGCCCCGCTGTACAGCCTGAAACAGAAGCCTCGCCGCCCCTGGTGGCGGTTCTGGGAGGATAGAGCATGAGCCGAGGCGTATGGACCCGAGCCGCACTGCTGACGGATTCCAGAAAGGTCGTCTGGTGCAGGCAGGCGGACAGGAAGAACTGGGAAGTCCGGGATTACGACACGGGCAGAAGCTTGATGGTACCGGACAGGATTTTTCAGAGCCGGTATGTACTGGCCGCGTATGCTCCGAAGGACATACGGAAAAAGCTGGACAACCTTTTCCCCTATGAGCAGTGGGAAACGGGGCTGAGGATTCGGGAGAAATAGGGATGGCGGAATCAGTCAAGGGAATATTGCTGAGGACGGAGCATCTGCGAGGACTCCAGTTGCTGGATCCCCGGCAGGTGGGAGAGCTGGTGTTTGCCCTGTTTGCCGACGCCGGGGAAGGCGACATGCCGGAACTCGACGATATGACGCGCGTGGTGTTCGAGCTTGTTGCGCCTTCGGTGCGTCGGGCCAACGACGCCTATGCCACCAGGTGCGAGACCAATGCAGAAAATGCCCGTAAGGGCGGGCGCCCCAGAAAAAAGGATGATAACCGGGAAACCCAAGCCGAAACCGAAGAAACCGAACCGAAAACCCAGAAACCCACGGGTTTTTCGTCGGAAACCCAAAAACCGATGGGTTTTTCGGAAAAAAACCAAAAACCCATACGAAACGAAATAGAAAGAGAAAGAGAATTAATTAATACCCCCCACTCTCTCTTACGAGAGAGTACCCCCCAAGGGGGGACTCCCGCCCCTGTTCGTGACAAGCAAAAGGCCGCTTCTGTTTCCCGGAAGCCTCCGACCCCGGAGGAGGTTCAGGCCTACTGCGACGAACGAGGCAACGGTTTGAATGCCGAGCGCTTCTGCGACTACTACGCGGCTCAGGGCTGGAAGCTTTCCAACGGGCAGCCCTTGCGGGACTGGAAAGCCGCCGTGCGTACCTGGGAGAGCCGGGAGAAGGATCGACAAGTTCAGGCCCAGCACGTTCCACGAGCCTCCACCGTGGCACAGCAGCGGCAGCAGGAAAGGCAGCTTCAGGCGAGGATGCTCCTCGCGGACAGAGAGCAAAGAAGACATGCGGAGGAGAAAAATGCACAAGGTCAGCGATATGTTACGAATCCTGACGGCTCTAAACTTGCACTTCCCCCAGGCTGGTAGATCGCCGGAAGAGATGCTCTCGCTGGCGGAGGACTGGGCTGAGGATTTTGCGGCTTTTCCCATGCCCGTGATGGAGCAGGCGGTAAAGGTCTGCCGGAGAAGCCAGGATTTCTTTCCGACGACGCATCAGATGCTGGACTACTGCGCCAGAGCCAGAGGCGAGCTCGACAGGTATCAGCAGCGCAGGGCGCTTCCGGCCCCGGACATGACCGAAGCGGCGAATCTGGAACGCGGGAAGAGACATTGCACGGCGATTTTGGCCAGACTGGGCTATCGGCCGGCTGAAGCAGTTTGAGGGAGATGAGGCGGCCATGAGAACGTTGACGCCCGGGCGCGTTCAGTGCCGGTATGTGTACTGCCGCCGGTACTTTCAGCCGAGGCATGCACGTGAGCGGTTCTGCTGCCCGGAGCACAGAGAGGCCCAGAGACGCTATGAGGACCGGAAAAGAACCGCGGAACGACAGAAGGTAACGCCATGATGTTTGAACTTTCCATTATCCCCACGGCGCAGCAGCGAGCGCGCCATACGCGGTCGGGAATGGCCTACAAGAGCCGGGAGCAGGAGGCCAACGAACGTACGTTGGAAGCCCTGCTTCTGTGCCATAAACCGGAAAAGCCTCTGTGCGGCCCTGTGAAACTCGATTTTACGGCGTACATGCCGATACCTGCGTCGACCTCCAAAAAGCGCAGAGTGGACATGCAGGCAGGGAAGATCGGGCACACCGTCAAGCCGGACGTGGATAATCTGGCCAAGCAGCTTCTGGACGCCATGACCAGACTTCGCTTTTGGGACGACGACAGACAGATCGTTGAGCTCACCTGCCGGAAGCGCTACGCGGAAGAACCCCGATGGGAGATCTGTGTTCAGCAGGTGCCGGAGATGGCGCTATGAACGCGTGGACGGCATGGGCATGCGTAAACATTGCCAGGTATGCGGCGGCCGTGGGCTGCTTTCATGTGGCCTATCTGTTTTCAAGATCGGGAACCGAGGGCGGCGGATGGCTCATTTTTGCGGGAATAGTGCTTCTGCTGTTCGGCGCATACGACGTGGAAACGAGGAAAGAGCATGGCAAGACTGAAGGCTGAACAGTGGGAACAGGCCAGAGCCGAATATGAAGTGCGCGGCGTGAGCCTGGGAGACATTGCGCGAAGCCTCAAAGTCGCCACTTCCAGCGTGTCGCGCAGGGCAAAGGCGGAAGGCTGGACGCAAGGGCGAATGCAAGGCCTTGTAGGACGGAAGGTGGCGGCCATCAAGGAACTTTCGGAAGTGGAAACGCAAACGCAAGAGCTGCCGTTGCGTTTTCAGTACACGATGGAAAGCGTGGTGCGGGAGCGTCTTCAGGCCGAGGGCATGCTGGCTTCCCTTGATGTGGCGCTGGCCGGAAAAGCCATTGCTCTGGCTCAGAAGGCGACGAGTGCCGGTGAGATAGAGACGCTTTCCCGGGCGCGCAGAAATCTTGCTCCGCAGACCGCTTCCGACAGGGGAACCACGGTGAACGTCAATCAGCAGCAGGCCCAGACTCCCGTTCATCTGCTGCCGCCTGCGAGCCCCGAACCGCAGACGGCTCTGCGCCGTGCTCTGCGCGGCGATTTTGAGAGGGACGAGTAAGGCCATGCTTCTTTCCGGCTGCACGCCTCAGGAACTGGCGGACATCAAGGCGTCGTGCGAGAAGGATGTTCTTGCCTTCACGGCGCTCTTTTTTCGCGCCCGCATGAACATGCCCTTTCTGCTCAACTGGCATCATGAACGTATTGCGGACGCCCTCATGGCCGTGTACCGGGGCGAGATTTCGAATCTGTGCATCAACATGCCTCCGGGCGGCACCAAGACGGAGCTGGCGGTCATTCATTTCATGGCATGGTGCTTTGCCAGAAGTCCGTACTGTCGCTTTCTGCATCTGTCCGGCTCGGATGAGCTTGCTTCCCTGAACAGCTCCACGGTGAAGGAGATCATAGAGCTTGAGGAGTTTCAGACTCTCTGGCCGACGACGCTCAGAAGCGATTCCAGAGCCAAGAAGCGCTGGAACATCGAGGTGGACGGCAAGACGGCCGGGGGCGTGTATGCCACATCCACGGGCGGACAGGTGACCGGTTTTCGAGCCGGATACATCAGGCCGGGATTTACCGGCGCCATCATCATCGACGACCCGCTCAAGGCGGACGACGTATGGAGCCGGGCCAAGAGAGAAGCGGCCAACCGCAAGCTTACGGGCACCATACGAAGCCGCCGTGCCAGTTCCGAGCATACGCCCATCATTCTCATCATGCAGCGCCTGCATGAGGATGACCCGGCAGGCCATGCCCTGAACGGGGATTTTGCGGCCTCGTTCACGCACCTTGAAATTCAGGGGGTGCAGAACGAGGGAACCCCGGACGAATGCAGCTACTGGGAGGAAAAGGAAAGTCTGGCGTCCATGCTGGAGCTTCGGGAGCGTGACCCCTACACCTTTTCGGCGCAGGTGCAGCAGCGGCCGACGCCTCCGGGCGGCGCCATGATAAGGACCGAGTGGATTCAAAGCTACGATACGCCGCCGGAAGACCTGCACACCATCATTTTCGTGCTCGATACCGCGCAGAAGGAAGGCGAGCAGAACGACTTTTCCGTGATTTCCAAGTGGGGGCTGGCCGGGTGCTGCGTGTACCTTCTGGATATGCTTCGCGGCAAGTGGGAGGCTCCCGACCTTCTGGACGTCACCAGAGAATTTCTGAGCCGCCACAGACCCCGGCGCCCTTTTACGGCTCGGGTGCGCGGCGTGTTCATTGAAGACAAGTCCAGCGGTACGGGGCTGATCCAGAGTCTTCGACGCATCGGGGCACTGTGCGACATGCCCATTATTGCGATGCAGCGAAGCAGGGACAAGGTGAGCCGGGTCAACGACGTTTTGCCCTTTATCCGGGCCGGACAGCTTTGCGTGCCTGCTTCCGCGCCGTGGCTGGCGGCATACATGGGAGAACTCGAAGCCTTCAGTCCGGCCATGACGCATTCCCATGACGACCAGGTGGACGTGACGGTGGACGCTCTCAACGAACTTCTGCAGTCCGGCGGCGGCATGTCGCAGGGGATGGATTTATCATAGCGAGGTACAGGCGTGGCGAAGGTAAAGGTGTTGCGGGATCTGATTTCCGGTGAAGAATACTGGAAGGAAGTTGCGACGGACCGACAGTTCCGGCGCATGACCGGGGCTCTGGTGTGGCCGGAGTTCTGCCGGGATAATCTGGCACCGGGAGCGCTTGTGGTTCTCGGCGAGACGAGGGCCAGAGAAAATGTGCTGGGAGGGCGGCATCTCGTGTTTATTCTGGAAGAGGCCAGGGCGCAGGATGACTGGAAGGTGCGCCGGTGGGCCACGCCTCTTTCCGATTCCAGAGTCTGCCTGCTGGATGATTACAACGATGAGCTTCGGTCCATGAACAGACGTCAGATACGTTTCGGCGACCCCCTCGGATGGGTCGGTAAAGGGGAGGGGCTTCTGCCGTACTACCACGCGCTGGTGCAGCGCCGTACCATGGGAGAAAAGACCCTGTTTCTGGGCAAGGAAAGCTCGGGAGCTGCGGAGATAGGAAAGCTCAGGCCGGAAGACGCCTCCCGGAAGCCTACGGACTTTCCGGGCGCTGCGGCCGTCATGTTTGCGCTGGCGGAGATCGACGCCGCTCCCATGCCGGAGTGGGGAGAAAGGCCGACTTTTGAGGGCGGCCCGGCCGACCTTCTCGGGGGATACTGATGGACGCGTCGTTCACCTATCCCAAGATACTCCGGTCCATGAGAGAAATCTGCGAAGAAATGGGCGTGGGAGCGAAGACGGTGAGAAAATGGGTGGCTCTCGGCGCGCCTGTTGCCGTGGAAGGAGAGGGCAGCAAGACAAGATACAGTGCCGAGGCGGCCACCTTGCAGGCCTGGAGACTGCGGCGAGTTCAATCCGTTTCGGAGAGTGCCGGGAGCTGATGGGAGTTCAGGAAGATGAGCCCGTTTCTGCAGATTGCGGAACGGGCTTTTTTTGTGTCCCGGAATTGTCTTTCCCGGGGGGGCGACAGAGGCGGAAAAAGGTGTCAACCCCTCCCCAGCCCCTCCTCAGCCTTTCCCAGCTTATCCCCAGCCTTTCCGCCTGAATTTGCCGTGCTACGCTTCCGTCCAAAAAGGGAGAGCGTATGCGCATTGAACAGCAGCCGAAATTTCTTTCTCAGCTGGCCCGTCATGAGGGGCTTGAGCTGACGCCCTACCGTTGTACCGGAGGAGCGCTGACCATCGGCTACGGGCATAATCTCGACGCCAATCCCATTCCCGACATCCACGCCGGAACCAGAATCACGAAGGAGCGTGCCCGCAGGATACTTGTCGAAGACTGCCGCAAGCTGGCGGACAGACTCGACAAGGCTCTTCCGTCGTGGCGCAGGCTCGATGAACCCAGGCAGGCCGTCATCATGAACATGGCCTTCAATATGGGGGTCGCCGGGGTGAAGGGATTCGAGCAGATGCTGAAGGCCGTGGACGACGGCGACTATGAACGCGCCGCTCAGGAAATGCTGGACTCGACCTGGAAGAAGCAGGTCAAGGGGCGGGCGACGGAGCTTGCCCGTCAGATGTCGAGCGGAGAGTGGCAGGAGGGATAGAGGCATGAAAAGAGCAGCGTGGTTTTTGCTTTGTTTCGGACTTGTACCGGCAGTTGCCTTTGCGGCGGAAGAAGCGCCCGCGGGCGCGGATCTTGCCGGGTATCTCATTGAGCTTCTGCCTGATTCCTTCGGCGGAGCGGTAACGCTTGTCGTGAGCATCTGTGCGGCTGTGGCCGCGTTCTGGAGTCGTCCGGCCGACGACGCCAATATCGTGATTCGCGTGCTGTACGCCGTGGTCAATGCCGTGGGCTTCAACAAGGGCAAGGCCACCAATGCCGACGACGCTGCGGCCGGCGCGGCAAAGGCCGGGAAGTAGATGTGCAGTCGTGGGCGGCGGTTCTGCTTGCAGCCATGCAGCTCGGAGCAAAGCTCCTGGAGCGGCTTGACCGGTCGGCTTACGACGATTTTCGCCGTTCTCTTTCTGACGGCGACCCTGTCGGGGTGCTCGGCGCTCAGACAGGAAAGCCCGAACTTGAGACCGTCCGTGCCCGTACTGAAGAGTCAGAAAATCGTGATTCTTGACGGTGTGCGCGGCTGGTGGATCGACGAACGGGATGCGGCGGCACTGGCACAGTGGATTTTCGACATGAGCGGGGAGAGCGGGCAATGAACGATATCGGCAGAGAAGGCGCGGACCATGCCGCGGAATACCTGGGAGCCATCAAGGGCACCTGGCCTCTGCTGCTTCTGGCCGGAGGCGTTGCCTTTGCTTCTGCGGTGTATCAGCTCAAGCGGGGGTACAGACAGCGCACGGCGGCCCAGAAGTGCGCCACGGTATTGCTGAATACCGTGCTTACCGCGTCCCTTGCCATGGGCGGCGCTTTTCTGCTGCCTCTTTTCATGCCGGAGGCCACGGCCCAGACCCAGATGGGCGTGGTGTTCCTGCTCGGCGGACTCGGGGGAGAAACGGTGAAGCAGTGGCTTTTTGCCAGACTGCGTCTTTCCGTTGTTGACCTCATGAATCCCGACGATATCAACGACATCCGCAAGACCATGGACCCGGAGACGCGCAGAAAGCATGCCGCTCAGTGTCCTTTTCGCGGGGATGAGTGCAGGACTGCCGGAGGTGAGACGGCATGAGTCAGGTTCCTGCTCTGTATCAGTCGTCTTCCCCGGAAGAGGAGCG
Source organism: uncultured Desulfovibrionaceae bacterium (assembly GCA_949297645.1). Classification (GTDB taxonomy): domain Bacteria; phylum Desulfobacterota; class Desulfovibrionia; order Desulfovibrionales; family Desulfovibrionaceae; genus Mailhella. The sequence continues at coordinate 3,641 of CASFUJ010000039.1, read as the reverse complement.
CAGGCCGCTTGTTGATACGGGCACGCTTGCCGCCCGGCTTCATGATGAGCTCTCCGAAGCCATGAAGTCCAGAAAGATGGTGGAAGAGCGCTGGCTGGAAGACCTGAGTCAGTACCGCGGACAGTACAGCACCGATGTTCTGGACCGTCTGAAGAGATACAGGCGTTCGCAGGTGTATTACCGGCTCACGACGCAGAAGGTGAACACGCTGACCGCCAGACTCATGGATTTGCTGTTTCCCCAGAAGAGCAAGAACTGGGGCATTGAGCCGACTCCCGACCCGGAAATTCCGGATGACGTGATCATGCAGGAAATGCAGGGAGAGATTGAGGCCGGTGTTCGTGAGGTCATGGGCCGGAAGCTGGGGGAATTGCAGGCGCAGAACATCATGCCGGATGCATGGGCGGTGCAGAATCTTCAGGCGCAGTCGTTGCAGGAAGTCTATGCCCGCCTCGACACGCGTTCTGCGCGCGTGCGCATTGCCAGGGAGAGAGCTTCCGCCATGGAGCAGGTCATCGACGATCAGCTCAAGGAGTGCAACGCCAACGGGCAGCGCAGGCCTTCATGGCAGCAGAACTGCCGTTCCGTGGTCAAGGACGCCTGCCTGTATGGCATGGGCGTTCTGAAAGGGCCGCTTATCGAAAAGGTGGACACGAGACGCTATCGCCCCATGCGGGACATATACGGAAACGTGAGCTGGCAGGAAGAGGTGGTGGCAAGCTCGCTCAGGCCCTATCACGAAGCCGTGAGCGTGTGGGACGTCTTTCCTGACCCGGGGGCGCGTCTTCCCGGGGAGCTGCGGTTCGTGTGGCAGATTCATCTCATGACGGACAAGGATTTGCGGGAGCTGGCCAGATTTCCCGGGTTCAATGCAGAGACCATTCGAGGATACATGCGGGAGTTCGCCGAAGGCGATGCGCAGCTTGAAGAATGGGAAGTGCAGACGCGGGAAATCAATGCCGACAACCTTTCCGTGGGCGCGGAGCTGAAGAACCGCTTTCGCGTTTATGAGCGCTGGGGATTTCTGACGGGGGCGGAGCTGCGTGGAAGCGGCGCCGACTTGTCCGAAGAGGACGACGACAAGGTCTTTTCCTCCAACGTGTGGATGCTGGGGGACCACGTCATCAAGGCCATGGTCAATCCTCTGGAAGGCATAGACATTCCCTACTACTTCTATCCCTTCCAGCAGGACGACACTTCTTTCTGGCCGGAGGGACTCGGTTCGCTGCTGAGGCATCCGCAGGCCGGCATGAATGCCGCCGTGCGCGCCATGCAGGACAACGCCGCCGCGAGTTCCGGGCCCATGATAGGGGTCAACATGGCGGCGCTTGCTCCGGGGGAAGACCCGACGGCCATTCAGGCCAACAGAACCGTTCTCTTCGACAAGCCTGGTCTCAATATCAGCGACGCCTTTCAGGTGGCCACGATTCCCAGCTGTATCGAGCACAACCTCACCCTTTCCAACTTCTGGAGCAATGCCGGGGATGAAATCAGTACGCCGCGCTTTCAGGCCGGCGACGGCAATGTTTCCGGCGCAGGAAAGACGGCCAGCGGTCTTTCCATGCTGATGGGCGCGGCCAACATTCTCCTCAAGGACCATATCAAGGATTTTGACGACTGCGTGGCGACGCCTTTCATCCGTGCCATGTTCCGCTGGAACATGCAGTGGAATGAGGATGAGAGCATCAAGGGAGACTATGAGGTCGTGGCGTCCGGTTCCCAGAGTCTTATAGCCAAGGAAGTCCGAGCCCAGCAGATTCCCATGCTGATCAGCTGGCTGAGCATTCCCGGATTCGCCGACCGTATCAAGAAGGATAAACTTCTTGAAGTGGCACTCGAGCAGACGGATCTGCCGGTGGAGCGAATACTCCGTTCCGATGAGGAAGCGCAGCAGTACCGTCAGGCCCGGGCTTCCATGCAGGCCCAGGCACAGGTGCAGGCCCTTGCAGCCCAGCTTGAACAGCAGGGCATGACGCCGGAAGAGATAAACCGGCAGATGCTTCTGCTCATGGCTCAGCTGTCTGCACAGTCAGGCGGAGGCAGGCAGGCGCTGCCTGCGCCTTCGGCCGGAGGCACGGAGGTGGGAAGATGATGGAGAATCGTCTTCTGGAAGAACTCGGCCGGATGCCGCACGGGGCGAGAATGACGATTCGTGCGCTGCTTGAGGCCATGCTTGAGGAATACCGGGACGAACTTGAAAACGCCGAGGCGGAGAAGTTCCTCCGCTTGCAGGGCGCGACGGCGGCGCTGCGGGAAGTCATGCGCAAACTGGACCAGACAGGAGAGCATTGATGAATCAGTACGATGAACACGACGAACAGAACGGGACTCTCTTTCCCGACCGGGACAGGGAAGAGTTCGACACCGGCTTTGAGGAAGAGCCTTTGTCGGCTGAATTCCCGGAGAGAAACGACGAGAGCGACGGCCATTCTGCGGAACAGAACCCGGAGGGCGAGGAAAGGACGGAGGACGCCGAAGCAGGGACGGAGCCTGAAGACAATGCCGTACCGAGCGTTCCCCTGCCTGAGGACGCTGTGCCGGTCTCCGCAAACGAGCTCGAAAAGAGCGGAGCTTCCGGCAGAATAAACGCTCCTGAGGAACTTGCCGAGGAGCTGAAGGAGCTCAAGAAGCTCAATCCTCAGGCCGCGGAACTGGCGCTTGAGGATTCCCCGGAAGGGGAAGGCATACGCAGGCGCCTTGCCGAATATGGAGCCATGGCCGCTCAGGACAGGGCGGAAAGCATACTCGACAAGAGAGAGCGCAGCACAAGGGCGCAGCAGCTGGAAGCGGAGCGCAGGCGGCAGGCCATAGAAGAGCACAACCGGCATTTTCAGGCGGTCATCCGGCGGGATCACCCGGACTTTACGGCGCTTATGTCCGACCCCGGCCGCAGGGCCGAAGCGTCCAGGATGATGAACGACATCTATGCCTGGATAGGCGCCAAGCCCTACGCTGAGGCTGCACCTCTCATGCAGATTGCGAAAAGCGGCCGCGACCCCGAAGAGGTGAGCGCTCTCATCACCAGATTCAAGCAGGAACGCGGCAGAACCGCGCCGCGCAGGCCCGGTCCTGAAGGCGCGTATGCGGTTCCGGGCAGAGGAGCGGCGGCCGCTCCTTCCGGCGACGTTGGAAAGGACGACTTCGACGCCGGCTTCGATATGTAGAGTCCGTTCTGAGAGAGGTTTTACACCATGCCCATGACTACTTCCGGCGATATCAGCCTGCGCACGGCGGGCTATATCAGCAAAAAGCTGCTGGAACGGGCGCAGCCTTTGCTGTGTCTTTCCCGTTTCGGTCAGGCCAAGCCCCTGCCCAGGAATGTGGGGCGTTCCATGAAGTTCCGCGGGTACGAGCATCTGCCGAACCAGCCCAAGCCGCTGACCGAAGGCGTGACTCCTTCCGCCAGCAAGCCGACCTACCGTGACGTGGAAGCCGTCATCAAGCAGTTCGGCGACTGGATTGAACTGACCGACGTGCTGGCGGATACTCATGAAGATCCGCTGATTCCCGAATTCACCGACATTCTCGGCGAGCAGAGTGCCATCATGCTGGAGCGCATCATTGCCGGTGTGCTTCTGGGCGGAACCAATGTGCATTTTGCCGGAAGGGATGCCGCCGGGGTGATTGCCACGGGAAGAGAC
>CASFUJ010000038.1 GCA_949297645.1 uncultured Desulfovibrionaceae bacterium | reverse complement strand
GCTCAAGACCCTGTTCCTCGCCGGAAACAACATGAGCATCATCCTGCGTGATTCGGCGGCGCTTCTTGTCTATGCCGCCCTGTTCATGGGCGTCGCCGTACGCTTCACCCGCAAGAATCTGGACTAGCCATGTACCTCATACTTCTCCTCCGCAGGCTCCGCAGTCTCTGCATCAAGGAACTGCTCATCATTCCCGTGGTCATCCAGTCCTTCATCTTCGGCTACGCGGCCACCTACGACCTCAACTTTGTGCCCTACGTCATCTGCGACCAGAGCCGCTCCGCTCTCTCCCGCGACCTCGTCGCCCGTCTCGACGGTTCGGAAAAATTCTCCCGGCAGGCCACGCTGGACAGTACTGCGCAGGCGGAGGCATGGATTTACGACGGCAGGGCCCTGCTGGCCATACAAATCGGCTCCGATTTTGCCGACCGCATCCTCTCCGGCCGGAACGCGGACGTTCAGGTCATTCTCGACGGCAGAAACTCCACCACCGCCTCCATAGCCCTCGGCTACCTGGCCCGGATAACGGAAGACTGGAACCAGCACCTCGGCAGGACAAGCCCTGTCGCCGTCGTCACACGGGCATGGTTCAATCCTCAGCTTGAAACGCGCTGGAACATCATGCCCGGCATGCTGGCCTCGCTGAGCATCATTCAAATCATGGTGCTGGCCGCCCTCTCCGTGGCGAGGGAAAGGGAACAGGGAACGTTCGACCAGATGCTGGTCACCCCGCTCTCTCCGTGGGAAATTCTCATCGGCAAGGCCATCCCCCCCGTAGTGGTGGGCCTTGCGCAGGCCTCGCTCATCCTGCTGGTGTGCCTGTTCTGGTTCGACATTCCCTTTGCGGGGAGCTTCACCGACCTCTACATCTCTCTCGGCGTGTTCACCCTGAGCTGCGCCGGACTGGGGCTGTGCATTTCCGCCGTTTCCCTGAACATGCAGCAGGCCCTTGTGTACTGTTTCGTGGTGCTTCTGCCCATGGTTCTGCTCTCCGGCCTCGCCACGCCCGTGAGCGCCATGCCCGAAGCCATGCAAATCGCCACCTACGCCAATCCCCTGCGCTTCGCCCTCGTGTGCGTGCGCAGCGTATATCTGGAAGGCGCGCCCCTTGCCGACATTGCGGGCAACTTCATACCCATGCTGGCCGTGGCCGCCGTCACCCTGCCGCTCGCGGGCTGGCTGTTCCGCAACAGACTGAGCTGAAGGCGCGCCGACAAGCCCCGCCTTTCCACGCCGAAACCCTGCCGCCGTCCGCGTTGAAGGTCCCTCCACGCCGTCGGAGAAGACGCGGCGGAGAGCCTCCGGACAAAATCCCCGACGCTCCGGCGGCATACGATTGCCCCTCGGCACTTCAGAACCATATGTAAAACGCTCAGCACCGAAGATACGCAGAAGACATTCCGACAAGGAACCCCCTCGCGCTCACGCATGAAGGCCTGACCGCAAAAGGTCTGCTTCCCCTCTCTCCTGACGACGTCGAAAAACGAAAGACAAGCCCGGCCTTTTACAGCGCGCACGTTGTTCCCGAGTGACTTTTTCCGAAATGTATGAGAGCGTACTACATATCTGAAGCCAAAGGCATGCCATGCGAATTGAACATCTCGCCTATCTTCTTGAAATAGCTCGCCGCAACTCCTTAAGTACCGCTGCGCAGCGGCTTGGACTCTCCCAGCAGGCGCTCAGCGCCTGCATAAAAAAAATGGAACAGGAGCTCGGCGTTCCGCTTTTTCTTCGAAACCGTCAGGGCTGCCGTCTGACGAAGGAAGGCGAAAAGGTACGCGAAACAGCGGAAGGCATGGTCGCCAGCTACCGGGCTCTCTGCGCCGATCTGAGCAGAAAGGAAACGGACGAACACAGGCGGCCGCTCCGGGGCATGCTGCGCATCTATACCAACTATCCCTTCTTTCTACCGCTCAATCCCAACATCATCAAGGGGTTCTGCGAAAGACACCCACACCTCAGAATATCCATCACCGAACTGCCCCAGCAGGTAATTTATGAAAAAATAGCCCGCCCCGGCTCCGATGAAGACCAGAGTATAGGCATCATCAACGTCCCGTATTCTCCCGAAGGGGTGCTTGCCGAATCTTTTCTGCCGCAGTCTTCCCTGAAATTCCAACCGTTCATTCACGGGGGCTATCTGGCCTGCGTAGGCAGGCTCTCCCCCCTTGCGCGAAGCAGGCGCCTCTCCCTGCGCACGCTGTTGAAATATCCGGTCGTCATGGGCGCTTCGGAAGAAATGACCACGACTCCCCTGCATTACCTTCTGAAGCAGTACGGCTCCCCCCGCTTCATCCTTTCCGCCTCGACATTAAGTCTCTGGAGCATGGTGGTTACCAATAATTCGGGAATAGGCTTCATTCACGACGCCCTGCTGAAAAAGGACGAACCGCTTCCCGGCTACCTTCAGGAACTCGTCTTCATTCGAATCAAGGAGCGGATGGCCGCGGCGACAGGGTATGTTCTGCCCCATCAACCGGGCGAGGCCGCCATGGAACTCACCAAATGGCTGCACCCGTCTCAAAGCGGCATGAACCTCACGGCCCCAGAATTTTCCCGGAGCTGACAGATAGCCGCGGCACCTCCGGCACATCCCGCCCCTCCCCCAAAAACATATTCCTTCCCGAAGGCCGGAGTAAGAAGCCGTACATCGGTGAATTGTATCTTCCGCTCCGGCATGCTTTCATTTCCTTTTCTGAGCTCTCCTCTTCTTCCGCTTTCCGGTACTGCACGCGCCGGAAATATCCCAGCCGTAATACAGCCGTCAGCACTGCAGAGCATGTCCTTCATGGCGCGCTTTCTTGTGAATTTTAAAACAATTTCTCTTCCTCTTTTCTCTACACCGGCCACGGATTCCGGCTACGGCGGCGTTTTGCGTGTCAAAAAAAACCTTCAGCTCACGCGTCTTCCCTGAAATGAGGTCGTCATCAAAAAAAATTTCCCTGTTTGTACTTTTTCATACAAAAGAATTTTGTGCTCATATTTTTCATATTATATGGAAACCATTACTCTTTTTCATCGGATACTTTCCCCGGGCACGATAGTATCCCTTTATACAAATAATAGTTGTAATAAAAATACAATGAAGTATTGATTAAACCAAAAATACTTGTATCTTGAAGATACGGGTTACTATCAGAGCTTCAGCAAATATTTCAATGGAGAACAAAAATGAAAGTACTGGCAGTCAACGGCAGTCCTCACCGTAAAGGCGTTACCTTTACGGCTCTCAAACTGGTAGCGGACGAACTGGAAAAGGAAGGAATAGAAACAGAATATCTGCACATAGGAGGAAATGCCGTAAGAGGCTGCACGGATTGCCTGACCTGTCGCAGAAACGGCAGCCATCGCTGCGTTATCGACGACAAGGTAAACGAAGCCATTAACATGTTTGACGCCTGTGACGGCATTCTGTTGGGAGCCCCCGCCTACTTCTGCGGCATACCGGGACCTGCAAAAGCATTTCTGGACCGGCTCTTCTACGCCTCTCAGATGGCCCGTCCCATGCATTTCAAGGCCGGAGCCTCCGTTGTGGCGCTGCGCCGTTCCGGGGGAATCACCACTCTGCATCAGCTGAACAACTATCTCATGCCCAGCCACATCGTCATGGTTCCAAGCCAGTTCCATAACGGACTGTTCGGCAAGACGCCCGAAGAGGCCATGCAGGATAAGGAAGGCGTACAGACGCTGCGCATGCTCGGCCAGAACATGGCCTGGCTGATGAAAACGCTCTCCTTTGCCTCCGAAGCCGTTCCTCATCCCTCCTTTGAGGAACGCGTGCGGACGAACTTCCCGGGAAACAGAACCGCCAACTACGGAGAAGGAATATGAAAGTCATAGACATGCGTCTTCGCCCTCCTTTCGGAGGCTTTCTGGACGGCATTCTCTACAAGGCCGACGGCCCCAATAAAATGGCGGCCTACAGGGGACTTGAACCTTCGCCTTCCGTGCAGAGCCGCTCCATGGAAAAACTTCTGGAAGAGATGGATGCCGTCGGCGTGCGTTACGGCGTCGTTCCGATTCGAAAGACCAACGGCGGAAGAAACGAGGAGCTCCTGAAACTTCTGGCGGCGTATCCTCACCGTTTCATCGGCATTCCCCATATCGACCCTCTGGAAGGCGTCAAGGCGCTGGAAGAAATTGCCCGTTATGTTCTGGAAGGTCCCTGCCGGGGCATCATCATGGAGCCTGCGGCCATATTCAACAAGGAAAACTGGTATATCACCGATGAACGGGCCTTTCCCGTCTATGAGATGTGCCAGAAGCACGGCATTCCGCTTCTGTTCACCTACGGCGGCCGACTGGTCAAGGACCAGGGATACCTTGACCCGCTGTACGCCGACCGGCTGGGTTACCTTTTCCCCGAACTGAACATGGTCTTCTGCCACGGCGGCTGGCCCCACATCACTCAGATGTGTCATGCCGCGGCTCAGCATCCCAATATCCATATCTCGGCCGACGTTTACATGATGGACTTCACGGCAGGCTATGAAGCCTATGTGACGGGAGCCGACTATCAGCTTCAGGACCAGTTCCTGTTCGGTTCCTCCTATCCCGTGGTCTCTCTGAAGCAGGCCGTCGAAAAATATGCGCGCATGCTCCGTCCCGAAGTCCTGGACAAGGTTCTCTATCACAATGCCGCCCGCCTTTTCAGCCTGACGGAAGAGCCGTAGGCGCTTGCCGAAAGGAGAATATCCATGAGCTTCACTCTGACCAGAAAAGGCCTTCAGCCGCTCATCATCGTTCTGGCCGCAGGTCTTTCCATTTTTCAGATACTCTTTACCAGCGGCATATTTTTTCTGGACGCGAAACTCCTGAGAAATATCCATCTGGCCTTCGTCATCGCTCTGACCTTTCTGTGGATTCCCTCAAACTCCAGGAAAGACAATACGCTCAGGTTGATTATCGACATTGTTCTCGCAGTGCTCGGAGTCGCCGCCATGGCGCATCTGCTGGTGAATCATACGGAATTCACCACACGACTGCGCTATGTTGACCCCATTTCCGTGGAAACCAGAATCTACTGCCTCATTGCCGTTCTCATCATCATGGAGCTTACGCGAAGGACCGCCGGTGTGCCCATGGCCGTCGTCGTCGCCGTGTTCCTTGCCTACGCCGTATTCGGAGACATGCTTCCCTCGCCCCTGCGGCATAACGGCATTTCCATGGAAGACATGGCGGACGAAATCTTCATAGGCACGGAAGGTATCTTCGGCGTTCCCCTCGGTGTGGCGGCAGGCATGATTTTCGCGTTCGGCATGTTCGGCGCCTTTCTGGAACGTTCCAACATGAGCTCCCTGTTCATGGACCTCGCATGCCTGTTCACCAGAAAATCCCGGGGAGGTCCGGCCAAGGTCAGCATTTTCGCCTCCGCCCTGTTCGGAACCATCTCCGGAAGCGCGCCCGCCAACGTGTACGGTACCGGCACGTTCACCATTCCTCTGATGAAAAAGGCCGGATACAGCCCGGCGTTCGCAGGCGCCGTGGAAGCCACAGCCTCCACGGGCGGTCAGCTCATGCCTCCCATCATGGGAACGGCGGCGTTCGTCATGGCCGACCTTGCCGGCACGTCCTACACGGCTGTGGCAAAAGCGGCCCTGCTGCCTTCCATTCTTTTCTACTTTGCTCTTTTCATGATGATACATCTGGAAGCGGTCAGAAAGAATCTCGGGCTGCTCCCGCAGGAACTCATTCCCGAAAAAAGCAAGGTCGTCGCAAGGCTCTACTACCTGTTGCCGGTATTCCTGCTGGTGGCGCTTCTGATTCGCGGCAAGAGCCTCACAAGTTGCGCCTATATCGCGACTGTGAGCATCGTGCTGCTGGCCGCGTTTCGTGAGGAATCCCGCTTCAATCTGAGCGCTTTTGTGGACGCTCTCGTCCGCAGTGCGCGCAACAGCCTCATGATTTCCGCGTGCTGCGCTTCGGCGGGCATCATCATCGCCGTCATAGCCCTGACAGGTGTAGGCTACAAGTTCATGGCCTGCATCACCCTGATTGCGGGCGACCATCTCTTCCTGCTCATGGTCGTGCTCATGCTCACCTGCATGATTCTCGGCATGGGGGTTCCCACCACCCCAGCCTACATCATCGTGGCGACGCTCGGTGTACCCGCTCTGGTCAAGTTCGGCGTAACCGGACTGGCCGCCCATATGTTTGTCTTCTATTATGCCATTCTGGCCTGCATCACCCCTCCCGTATGCATCGCCGCCTTCGCCGGCGCCTCCATAGCGGAAGCAAAGGCCATGGAAACAGGATGGCTCTCGGCAAAGCTGGGCATCGTGGCGTTCATCATTCCGTTCATGTTCATCTATGAACCCGCCCTGCTGCTTGCAGGAAACCTCAGCGACATCATTCTGGCCTCGATTTCCGCACTGGTGGGCGTCGTGGCTCTTTCCGGGGGACTTCAGGGCTACCTGCTGACCCGTGCCTCCCTGCCGGAAAGACTGATACTGACAGCCGGGGGGCTCTGTCTCATCTACCCGGGCATGATGACCGACCTGTCCGGTCTGGGAGCGCTTGTTCTGGTTCTCGCCATTCAGGCGTCGCGCAGACGCCACGACCGGCCCCCCCACACGGCGGCGCCTCTGTAAAACGTGCCACGCAGCTATTCAACTTCACACGATGGAGGATGTCATGAAAATCAAGTCTCTGTTCCCCTGTCTGCTCCTTGCCGTCGCATGCGCCTTTCCCGTCCATACGGCAACGGCCGGAACCCATCTCAATCTGGTTTCCGGCGCCGTCTCGGGAAAATGGTACCTCAACATGGGACTGATAGGAAAAGCCATCGCCGCCATGTATCCCGATATCGAAATAACCATGCTTCCGGGAGCAGGGCGCTCAAACGTCATCATGGCCGACAAGGGAAAGGCCGATGTCACCTTTTCCCAGGCTGCGCTGACCTCCGCCGCCCGCGACGGGATTTCCCCCTACAACTACAAGGTGCGCAACGTCTGCACGCTCATGAATATTCAGGACCCGCAGAACTTCAACGTTCTGGTCCGCCGCGACCTCGGCATTGATTCCATAGAGCAGATTCGGGAAAAGAAAATCCCGGTTCGCATTTCCACGGGACCGCAGGGCGGCAATTCCGAAGTCTATGGACGATGGCTGTTCGAAGCCTACGGCATAAGTTTTGAAGAACTCGCCAAGTGGGGCGGCAAGGCGTTTCCCTCCACCATGGACGGCGTCATCGAAGCCGTGCAGAACAACCAGGCCGACATCGTCATCTGGAACGGGTCCGGTGAATCCTGGCATATTGCGGAAATTCTGAAGAGCGCCCCCTTCAAGGCTCTGGCCATTTCCCCGGAAGTAGCTGAAAAAATGGGGAAGGAACACGGATTTCGTCCCACGGTGCTGCCCAAGGAATATTATAAGGGGCAGATAGCGGATACCGACGTTCCCACCATCTGCGACTGGCTCGAAATTCTGGTTCCCTCCTCCATGCCGGAAGAAACCGCCTACAAAATTACCAAATCCGTAGCCGAAAGTCTGGATTTCCTGAGCCAGGGCAACCCCGACTGGAAGAAGGTGACGCAGGAGATGATGGCGAAAGATTTCATTCTGCCCATGCACCCCGGCGCAGAGCGCTACTATCGTGAACGCGGATGGATAAAGTAGCTTGTATAACACAAAAGTCGGAAGTTCCCCTGCCTCCGACAACGGATGATCCATAGAAGCGCAGATGACAAAGACGCCTCCGCCGACACAGGCGGGGGCGTCTTTCTGCATGCAGTGAACAGCCGCTTATTTCAGGCCTGCCATATGATTGCAGGGGCCGTGTCCCTTGCCGGGAGCGAAGCTGTGACGGAGGGCGAGATTGAGAAATTCCTGCGCTCTCGTGACGGCCACGCGAAGCGGCATGCCGAGGGCCAGTTGAGCGGCTATGCCCGCCGAAAGCGTGCAGCCCGTGCCGTGACTGTTTGGCGTGTCCACGTGCGGCTGGCGCAGGGCCACGGGCTCGCGGCCCTTTTCCAGCAGCCAGTCGGTGACGAAGACGGGAGAGCCCCCGCAGTGTCCGCCCTTCATGAGCACGGCCTTCGCTCCCATGTCCAGAAGACGCGTTCCGGCTTCCAGAATATCGTCCTCCCCTTCTATCTTCATGCCTGAAAAACGTTCGGCTTCCGGTTTGTTGGGAGTGAAGAGGGCCGCACGGGGCATGAGCCGCTCCCGCAGAGCTTCTATGCCGTCTTCCTCCATGAGTCTGTGACCGCTCGTACTCACGCACACAGGGTCCACCACAAGGGGAAAGCTCTGCGCATCGAGAATGTCGGCCACGGCATGGATGATGCCTGCGTTGAACATCATGCCTGTCTTCGCGGCATGGACGGCAAAGCCGTCCAGCACCGTGGTAAGCTGCAGGGCCACGAACTCAGGTTCCGGCGCATGAATTCCCGTCACGCCGAGGCCGTTCTGCGCGGTGAGCGCCGTAATCACGCTCATGCCGAAGGTGCGCATCATGGTCATGGTCTTCAAATCGGCCTGTATGCCGGCGCCTCCGCCGGAATCGGAACCGGCAATGGTAAGAACGTTGGGTATCTGTTGCATGACGCGCTCCTTGACTGTTTTTTCTGAAATGCCCTCAAAAGCCGCGCCCCGTCAAGGTTCCTGCCCCCCGGAAGCCCTAAAGTTCTTGATGGAACGCCTTTTTTTGGATAGAAGAAAACCTAATTCCATCTTTTCTGAAAGGAGTCCGTGGATGCACCGTTTCAAATTCTCCTCCGTTCTCCTTCTGGCGATGCTGCTCGTGCCCAGCCTCTGCTTCGCGGAAGGACAACATTTCCAACTGCCCAAAGACCTTTCCATTCTGTGGGTCGTGCCCTTTGTCTGCATGCTGCTTTCCATTGCCATCTGTCCGCTGGCGGTTCCCCATTTCTGGGAACATCACTTCGGTAAGGTGGCGGGCTTCTGGGGCCTGGCCTTCCTTGTTCCCTGCGCCCTGACCTTCGGTTTCGGCAACGCCTTCTTCCTTGCCGCCGAAAGCGTGCTGCTGGAATATGTGCCCTTCATCCTGCTGCTGCTCGCCCTGTTCACCGTGGCCGGCGGTATCCGTCTCAAGGGCACTCTGGTGGGTACGCCCATCGTGAACACCGCCATTCTGGCCGTGGGCACCATTCTGGCCAGCTGGATGGGCACCACCGGCGCGGCCATGCTGCTCATCCGTCCGCTGCTGCGCGCCAACGCTCACCGCAAGTACCGCGTGCATCAGGTGGTGTTCTTCATCTTCCTCGTGGCCAATATCGGCGGCTCCCTCACGCCTCTGGGTGACCCGCCCCTGTTCCTCGGCTTCCTCAAGGGCGTGAGCTTCTTCTGGACCACCGTGCATCTGTTCACGAAGACTCTGCTGCTCTCCGTCATTCTCCTCACCCTCTACTTCATCCTTGATACCGTGCTCTTCAAGAAGGAAGGCAGCCCCATTCCCGCTGAAGCCGCCGGTTCCAAGGAAAAGCTCGGCTTCGAAGGTTGCATCAACTTCGTGTTCCTCGCCTGCATCGTGGCCAACACGCTCATCTCCGGTCAGTGGACCGGTCCCACCTTCCACATCTTCGGCGTTCCCATGGAACTGCAGAACGTGGTGCGCGACATCATGTACATCGTGATCGCCGTGGCTTCCTGGAAGGCGACCGACATGGGCTGCCGTACCCGCAACAACTTCACCTGGGCTCCCATTGAAGAAGTGGCCAAGCTGTTCATCGGTATCTTCCTCAGCATGATCCCCGCCATCGCCATCCTCAAGGCCGGTTCCGACGGCGCTCTCGCCTCCGTGGTGAACCTGACCACCGACGCCGAAGGCCATCATGTGACCTCCATGTTCTTCTGGATGACCGGTCTGCTCTCCTCCTTCCTCGACAACGCTCCCACCTACCTCGTGTTCTTCAACACCGCAGGCGGCAACGCCGCCCAGCTCATGGTTGACGGCGAAGTACTGGCCGCCATCTCTGCAGGTGCGGTGTTCATGGGCGCCAATACCTACATCGGCAACGCGCCGAACTTCATGGTGAAGGCCATCTCCGAAGAACAGGGCGTCAAGATGCCCAGCTTCTTCGGCTACATGGCCTGGTCCGTGGGTATCCTCTGCCCGCTTTTCGCCCTCGTCACCTTCATCTTCTTCATGTAAGAGAAACGTAAACGCCCAAGCAGGGCCGCGCCTTTACGGGCGCGGCCCTTTTTTATGCGCTCTTCTCCCTGCCAGCCGCATGCACAGCCATACACGGCAGATATGGCGGCTTCTTTCCGCCGGAGCCCTTTCTCTGTCCTTCCTACGGCATCCGGTCTCCCGACGGAAGAGAAACGGTTCCCCGGAACGGCAGCCTGCGGGCCGCTCCTTCCGCGTGGGATATGTGCGGCTATCTGTCGGGAGACAACGTCCGTAACCTTCCGACGCTTCCGCGGCCCGGCGTCAGGTATCGCCGGACATAAGCCTCCGACGCCTCCGCAGAGCAGACGCAATGTTCCCTCACGGAAGCACTCGCTCCTTCCGGACTCCGGAGACGGACGAAAAGAGAACACGTCTTTCCGGCACGTTCCCCCTTCCATCGGTCCTCTGAATTTCTTTCCAGGACTGTCACGGAGCGTCTCATCCCCTGCCGGTCCCGGCCTTTGTGGAGACAGCATGCCCCTTCCGGCCAAAGCGCCGCCGGGAAGAGAAAACGGGACCGGGAGCCCTCCCGGCTGGACGTTTCCAGATATTCCGCTGGACATGTTCCGGAGCTCCGTCCGGCGGAGAAGTCCGTGTAAGTCCGTTTAACAGAAAGCCCCCCTTTCCCGGAGAGAAAAGGGGGCCTGCCTCGTTTCGAAGAAGAAGTCTTACGCTTCAGGGTCGAAATCTTCGGGGAAGTCGGCGTTGGTATAGACGTTCTGCACGTCGTCCAGCTCTTCCAGCGCGTCGGTGAGGCGCACCAGCTTCTTGGCGGTTTCCGCGTCCACGGGCACCAGCATGCGGGGCACCATGGCAAGCTGCGCTTCCATCATTTCCACGCTCTGACCTTCCAGCGTTTCGCGCACGGTGTTGAAATCGGCCATGGACGTACGCACTTCCCAGGTATCCTCATCGTCCTGCACGTCGTCGGCGCCCGCTTCGAGCACCATGTTCATCACGGTTTCCTCGTCGGCGTACTTTTCCTTGTCCAGCGTGATGACGCCCATGCGGTCGAACTGGAAGGCCACGGAGCCGCTTTCACCCATGGCGCCGCCGTACTTGGTGAACACGTGACGCACTTCGGCCACGGTACGGTTCTTGTTGTCGGTCGCGGTTTCCACAATGATGGCCACGCCGCCCGCGCCGTAGCCTTCGTACATGATTTCGGTGATGTCGCCGCCGGCATCCTGACCGGTACCCTTGCGGATGGCGGCCTCAATCTTGTCCTTGGGCAGGTTCACGGCCTTGGCGGCAGCGATGGCGGAACGCAGACGGGCGTTGCCGGCAGGGTCCCCACCGCTTTTGGCGGCGATGATGATTTCCTTGGCGGCCTTGGTGAACGCCTTGCCTCGCTTGGCGTCCTGAGCGCCCTTGCGAAGTCTGATGTTTGCCCATTTGTTATGTCCCGACATGTATGCCTCCGAAACAGAAAAGTGTTTACCCTTGAACAGGCCCCTTGAACCCCATGCCGACCTCGAATATTTCCTTGCTCTCGGCGCGGGAACTCTTGGGTTTGAATGTTTTTACCGTGGCGAAACGCGCCCTCAGCGCCTTTGCCAGTTCCTGAAAATCCGGCCCCATGAATATCTTGGCTATGAAGCCGCCGCCGGGTTTGAGATAGCGGTCGGCCACCTCCACGGCCTCCAGACACAGCTCCAGAGAACGCGCCTGGTCGGTGAACTTCGTTCCCGTGGTACGGGGAGCCATGTCGCTGATGACCATGTCGAAGGGCCCCTTCTCCGAAAGAAGAGCCTCGAATTCCGGCGTACGCTCGAACACGTTTTCCTGAAGAAACGTCACATTGGGAGGAAAGACCGTGTCGGTGCTCTGCAGATCGCAGGAAAGCACCAGTCCCTTCTCTCCCACCCGTTCCGCAGCATACAGCGACCATGAGCCGGGAGCCGCGCCGAGATCCAGCACCTTCATGCCGAACCGGAAAAGACGGAAGGCCCTGTCCATCTCCTTCAGCTTATAGACGGAGCGGGCAGGATAATGTTCCTCTTTGGCTTTAAGGAAATAATAATCGCGATATACTTTCATGGCGGTTCGGGAGTGTGTATCGTTTCCCGGGAAAAGGTCGGGAACACACGGAGCAGGAATTTTGCGGGAAGTTTTTGTACCACAAATCTTTTCCCTTTTCCAGTCAATTATGGGGGCATTTCCCGGAAAGCTGCAAAAAAGGTGAGGCCTTCCGTGGTTTTTTGAAAAAAATTTCCTGTAAAAAGAACAGGTTCCTCGTCCAAGCCAAAAAATGGTCTTGACTTCTTATCAAGAATAATTATTGTTTATTTGCGACCCGGGAAAGCACGGGCGCTTACTCTACCCTCTACCAGGAGAATCATCATGCCTGCGAGATTTGAAGTATATCAGTGCAAACATTGTGGAAATATTGTTGAAGTCCTTCACGGCGGCGCCGCTCCCCTCATCTGCTGCGGCGAACCCATGAAGCTTATGCGCGAAGGTTCCACCGACGGCGCCAGCGAAAAGCACGTTCCCGTTATCGAAAAGACGGAAAACGGCTACAAGGTGAAGGTGGGTTCTGCGGCTCATCCCATGGCGGAAGACCATTACATCGAATGGATTGAGCTTCTGGCCGACGGCGTTTCCCACATTGCCTTCCTGAATCCCGGCGATGCCCCCGAAGCCGAATTCTGCGTGAAGGCCGACAAGGTCACCGCCCGCGAATTCTGCAACAAGCACGGCCTGTGGAAGGCCTCCTTTGAGGGCTAAGCATGAAAAAGTACGTCTGCAGCCTGTGCGGCTGGGTCTATGACCCCGCCGTCGGCGACCCCGATTCCGGCATTGTTCCCGGCACCGCCTTTGAAGACATTCCCGCTGACTGGGCCTGCCCCGTGTGCGGCGCTTCCAAGGCC
>CASFUJ010000037.1 GCA_949297645.1 uncultured Desulfovibrionaceae bacterium | reverse complement strand
GACGCCGCGGCCAAGGAAGCACAGGTGCGTCTTCCCCACGTCCGTGGAGAACCGCACGCGGGTCATGTCGTTGATCAGATGACGTGTGTGTCTTCCCCACGCCCGGGGGGAACCGCCAAAAGCAAGCGCTGCGGAAGTCTTTTCCTCGGTGTCTTCCCCACGCCCGTGGGGAACCGTGGAGAAGCTGGAAACGGACTTGGAAGCGCCGAGTGTCTTCCCCACGCCCGTGGGGAACCGTCTGCGTGACGCCGCGGCCAAAGAAGCACAGGTGAGTCTTCCCCACGTCCGTGGAGAACCGCCCGCGGGTGCGGGGGGAGAATTCGCTGCCTGCGGTATTTCGAGCTGCCCTGATAAGCGCCCGCGCTCAGTGGAGGGGATTCCATACGTTTTCCCCCGGTCCGCTTCCATCGCGCGGGTTCGGGAAAAAAAACGCTCTACTGGACGAGAGGAACGGTAAAGGCTATACCATGCCCATGCGTTACTATCCTCTGTTCCTCAATCTCTCCGCAGCCCGCTGTCTGGTCGTGGGAGCGGGCGCCGTGGGGCGGCGAAAAATCGCCTCACTTCTGGCCTGCCGCCCGGCGGAACTGCTGGTCGTGGACCCGGACCTCGATGCGGAGGCGGTGAGAACAACGGCGCAGGAGGCCGGTTTCTCCGGCGCTCTGCTTCTGGAAAAGCGCGCCTTCCGGCCGGAGGATGCGGAAAATAGAACGCTGGTTTTTGCTTCCACGCCGTCGGCCGCCGTCAATTCCGCCATTGCCGACCTCTGCCGTGAGAGCGGCGTATGGTGCAACGTGGCCGGGCCCCTCGAAAAAGGTTCGGAGGGGAATTTTCTTGTGCCTGCAAGCGTGCAGGAAGGGCCCCTTTGTCTTGCTCTTTCCACGGGCGGGTGCAGTCCCGCTCTCGCCCGCGCCCTGAAGGAAGATTTGAAAACGTGGCTGCACGGCGGTTACGCCGCGCTGGCCCTGCTTTTAAAAGATTTGCGCCCCCGTCTGCTCGCCCTGGGGCTCGGCAGCGACGCCGATGCCGGAATTTTCCGCGCTCTGTGCGCGCGACCTGTGCGCGAGAGGCTCATGGACGCCCTTGCCCGCAAGGATGCGCAGGCGCTGGAAGAGATTCTTCGTCCCCTTCTGCCGGACGCCCTTTCCTTTTCCGCCAAGGAGTTTTTCCATGGACTGGACTGACCTTCCCCCCTGTCTGAGTCTCGCCTTCTACGCGCTGGCCACCGTGGCCTCTCTGGCAGGCGTGCTCGGCCGTCTTTCGCGCATAAAAAGGCTGGCCTGTCTGCTGTGCGCGGCGGGTTTCGCCGCGCATACGCTGTGGCTTCTCGCCAGCGTGGCCTCAGGCGCGTTCAGCGCCGTATCCCGCGGCTTCTATCTGCTGCCGCTCTCCTGGCTGCTTGCGCTCATCGGCCTTGTCGTGGCGCGCCGCCAGCACATGGACATAGCCCTGCATTTCGTGGCGCCGTGGGCCTTCTTCCTCGGCGCGTGCGCCCTCGGCTTCTCCTCCACCCCCGGGAACATGACGCTGGCGGGTCCGCTCTTCGTGCTGCACCTGGCCGCCATCTTCGTGGGCGTGGGCGTCATGGCCGTGGCCGCCGGAGCGGGAGCTCTATTTCTGTGGCAGGAAAAGGCCATCAAGGGAAAGACGCCTCTGGAAGGCTTCCGCAAGGACCTGCCCGCCCTCGGCGCGCTGGACCGCGTGAACGCCATGGCCACCATGGTGGGCTTTCCCTGCTACAGTCTCGGCGTGCTGTGCGGCTTTCTGTGGGCGCGCATCAGCTGGGGCAGCTTCGTGAGCGGCGATGTCAAGGAATGGATATCGCTTCTCATTCTCGCCGTGTATGCGCTGCTCTTCCATCAGCGTCTGGCCCTCGGCTGGCGCGGCCGCAAGCCCGCCGTGCTGGCCCTCGTCATTTTCGCCGCCTCGCTGTTCTCCATGTTCGTGGTGAACACCGTCCTTCCCACGCAGCACGGCTTCTAGGCCTGCGCAACCTTTCCGGCCCGCGGGCCGACCCCTTCTTTCAGGAACACCATGAACAGCACTATCCACCTTATCGGCATCAATCACCGCACCGCGGCCGTGGAGGTGCGCGAAAAGTTCGCGCTCACCAACTTCTGCTCTCCCGAAGCCTGGGCCATTCCCGCAGGCGAAGGCATCAGCGAATCGCTCATTCTTTCCACCTGCAACCGCGTGGAGGTCCTCGTGGTGGGCGAGGGCGACAAGCCCCGCCGCCGCGCTCTGGAATGCTGGGCCGCGGCCAGAAACCGGAACGTGGAGGAGCTTGAACCCTACCTCTATCAGTACAGAAACGACGAAGCCATACGCCACCTGTTCAACGTGGCCTCGAGCCTCGACTCCCTCGTTCTCGGCGAACCGCAGATTCTCGGCCAGCTCAAGGACGCCTACCGCAAGGCGACCCAGAGCCATCACGCGGGCACCATCATCAACCGCCTGCTGCACAAGGCCTTCTCCGTGGCCAAGAGGGTGCGCTCGGAAACGGGCGTGGCCTCCAGCGCCGTGTCCATAAGCTACGCCGCCGTGGAACTGGCCAAGCAGATTTTCGACGACATGAGCCGTCACAACGCCCTCATCATCGGCGCGGGCGAAATGGCGGAACTTGCGGCCATGCACCTCAGGCAGGCCGGGGTGAAACGCATGCGCGTGGCCAACCGCACCTTTGCCCGGGCCGAGGAGCTGGCCGGACGCCTCGGCGGCGAGGCCGTGCCCTTCGAACAGCTCTTCACCCATCTCGTGGACACCGACATCGTCATCAGCTCCACCGGCGCGCCGGAAGCCATCATTCACGAAGAGGACATGCGCGACGTGCTCAAAAAGCGCAGGCACCGCCCCATGTTCCTCATCGACATCGCCATGCCCCGCGACATCGCCCCTTCCGTGAACACGCTGGACAACATCTACCTCTACGACATCGACGATTTGAAGGAAGTGGTGGAAGAGCACATCGCCGAGCGGCGCAAGGAAGCCGTGCGGGCGCGCGCCATCGTGGACGAGGAGACCCGCTCCTTCCATCAGTGGATGGAATCCCTCACCCTCCAGCCCACCATCGTGGCGCTGGTGGAGCGCGGAGAGCGCATCATGCAGGAGGAAATCGCCAAAACCCTGCACCGCCTCGGCCCCGTGGACGACAAGACGAAGGAGGCGCTGGAAATCATGGCCGCCTCCCTGGTGCGCCGTTTCAACCACGAGCCCATTTCCTTCATGAAGGACCGCTTCCATGAGGCGGACAACCCCGAATACACCATGCAGGCCGTGGACACGGTGCGCCGCGTCTTCAAGCTGAAATAGTCGATCGCCGAACATGTGGCCGGGGCCGCCTCCCGGCGAGAAGCCCCGTCGTCATCATGCCGTCTCTGCCCGGACGCCGCCTTTCCCTGCAAAGGCGGCGCTTTCGTCCCCGCCGCCCCTCATCACCGACGAAGCGTCACACGTTTCGGTCGTGACGGCAGTTCCGCCCCGGTCCCCGCGCCGCTTCAGGAAAAACGCCGCCGGAAAAACCTTGCGGCCCTCGCCTCGGCACTTTGCCGCCGAGACCGCGCCGTACGCTGCCCGTGCCTCTATCCGTCGAAAAAGGCCGGAAGCGTTTCTTTCCGCCCCTTGCAGAAGTCTCCCGCAGACGCTTTGTATGCGGTTCGCTCTCCGGCAATGACAGCGAACACGCTCCGCATCAGGAAAGCGCCGCCGGGAAAACCTCGCGGCCCTCGCCTCCGGCTCCCCTCGGCGGCATTGCTCTCCCTTCCCGGCGAGGGACGATAAAAAAAAATACTTTTTTGTTAAAAAGATTTTTTTCTCAAAAAAATGTTCACAGCGGCAATCTCCGTCTTTTCTCCCCGCTTTTTTCGATAATACAATTTTATCAATATTATCACATAATTATATAAGTTTCCTTTTTTTCTGCCTCACGCCTGTGCCCCTGCGACGCCCACTTCCCATGCCTTTTACCGCGATGTTATGCAAAAATGAAAAATATGCCAGTCACGCGTAAAAATGACATAATTCTGCATAAAAACTGCATTATCATGCATAAAAATACCTTAGTTTCACAGAGAAGACACATTTTTTGCACATTATTGACAAAAACAGGTCCCCCTGCTACATTTTTACATTATTGTTAATCACATACATTTTGCTACGGTAAAAAAACACAAAGGAAAACAGGAACGTATGTCGTACAAAGGCATCGTTTCGAGGAGAAGACGTGATCAGGCTTTCCAATGTCCATAAATCCTTCGGCTCCCATGAAGTGCTCAAAGGCGTTGACCTGGAAGTGCAGGAAGGCGAAAAGCTCGTCATCATCGGCCCTTCCGGTTCCGGAAAATCCACCACCGTGCGCTGCATGAACGGTCTCGAGATTCCCACCTCCGGGCAGGTCTTCATCGACAATGAGGAACTGACGAAGAAAAACCGCATTCAGCTCGTGCGCAGCACCTCTTCCATGGTGTTCCAGCAGTTCAATCTCTACCCGCACCTCACGGTGATGGGCAATCTCACCCTTGCGCCCGTCAAACTCTTCGGCAAGAGCCGCAGGGAAGCGCAGGAGCTGGCGCGTCACTATCTCGCCGTGGTGGGACTTGAGGAAAAGGCCCATGCCTACCCCGCCACGCTCTCCGGCGGTCAGCAGCAGCGCGTGGCCATCGCCCGCGCCCTGTGCAGCCAGACGAAAATCATTCTCTTCGACGAGCCCACCTCCGCGCTGGACCCGGAAACCGTGCAGGAAGTGCTGAACGTGATGATAAAGCTGGCCGGCGAGAACATCACCATGGTCATCGTCACCCATGAAATGGGCTTTGCGAGGCAGGTGGCCGACAGGGTCATCTTCATGGACGACGGCATGATACTGGAAGAGGGGACGCCGGAGCACTTCTTCGTGAACCCCACCCACGAGAGGACGAAGCAGTTCCTGGGCAAGATTCTGCACTGATCACCAGAGAACGCACAACCGCAACGCCGACCGGCATAAAAAAGACAAGGAGAAGACCGACATGAGAAAACTTCACAGAATAGGCGCCCTGCTGCTCTCCGCCATTGCCGTTCTGGGACTGGCCGCCAGCGCTTCGGCCGCGACGCTGCCGGACGACGTACAGTCCATCGTCAAACGCGGCCAGCTGCGTGTGGGCGTGAAGTCCGACGTGCCCGGTTTCAGCATGCAGGATCTGTCCGGCGAGTACGCCGGCATGGAAGTGGATCTGTCCCGCAAGATCGCCGAAGCCATGGGGCTGAAGCCCGACAAGGTCTCCTTCACCGCGGTGACGGCCAAGACCCGCGGTCAGCTTCTGGACACCGGCGACATCGACATGGTGCTCGCCACCTTCACCATCACTCCCGAGCGCAAGAACATCTGGAATTTCTCTTCCGCCTACTACACCGACGCCGTCTCCCTGCTGGTAAAGAAGAACGGCGGCGTGAAAAGCTATGCCGATCTTACGGGCAAGCGCATAGGCGTGGCTGAAGGCTCCACCTCCAAGGACGCGCTCATCGCCGCGGCCAGGGAAAACGGCGTCACCCTCACCGACACCGACAACATCCAGACCTTCCCCGACTATCCCTCCATCAAGGCCGCCCTCGACGCCGGTCAGGTGCAGGCCTTCTGCGTGGACGGCTCCATTCTGTCCGGCTATCTGGACCCGAGCACCGAAATCCTCACCACCGTGCGTTTCGCCCCGCAGGATTACGGCGTGGCCACCAAGCTTTCCAACAAGGGCCTCGCCGCCTTCGTGGAAGAGCTCATCGTAAAGTGGCTTGCCGACGGCACCATCGACAAGATCATCGCCGACAACAAGGTCGCTCCTTCCTTCAAGAAATAAGTCTTTTCACGGGCGCGGCTTCCGCCGCGCCCTCATATCCAGGGTTTGAAACGTGATTGAACAGATACTGTCGCCCGCATGCTGGCTTGTCTTTCTTGCGGACTGGACGCTGTTTCTGCAGGCCTTCGGCGTGACGCTCATGGTGTCCGTCGCCGCGCTCGCTCTGGCGCTCGCTCTCGGCGTGGTGTTCGGCGTCATGTCCACCTCGCACTTTCTGGTGCCGAGGACCGTGTCCCGCGCCTATGTGGAAGCCATCCAGAACACGCCCCTCGTTCTTCAGGCCTATGTGTTCTATCTGGCGCTGCCCTATATCGGAGTCATGATGGGACAGGTGAGCGTGGGCATCTTCGCGGTGGGCATCTATCACGGCGCCTACATCGCCGAAGTGGTGCGCGCCGGCATACAGTCCATTCCGAAAGGTCAGTCGGAGGCCGCATCCTCCCAGGGCTTCACCTACATTCAGACCATGCGCTGGGTCATTCTGCCGCAGACGGTGAAAATCATCCTGCCGCCGCTGGTCAATCAGATGGTGAACCTCATCAAGAACACGTCCGTCATCGCCCTCATCGGCGGCACGGATCTCATGAACCGCACCAACGACTGGGCCACCAGCGGGGCCAGCATCTACGGGCCGCCCTTCCTGGTATGCGGCGTGCTGTATTTCCTCCTGTGCTTCCCTCTCTCCACCTGGGGACGCCGCTATGAGGAAAGATTGAAGAAAAAGGACAGCCGCGCCGGTCAGGAGCTCAGACAAATCGAGGAAGAACTGTCGTGATCGAGGTCATTACCCGTACCTTTACCCCGGAAATTCTCGCCTATCTTCTGGGCGGCGCGTGGCTCGTCATCGAGCTGTCCGTCGTCATCGTGATATGCAGCATTTTCTTCGGTCTTATTCTGGCGCTGCTGCGCAGCTACGACAAGTTCATCCTCGGCAGGCTGGCGGGCGTGTACATCGAAATCTTCCGCAACACCCCCAACCTCATGTGGGTGCTCATCTGCTACGTCTATGCGCCGCTGCCCACGGCCTTTCTGCGCTGCTCCTTCGCCTTCGTGCTCTTCACCTCCGCCGCCATCGCGGAAATCATCCGCGGCGGTCTGAACTCCATTCCCCGGGGACAGTTCGAAGCCGCCGCCTCCCAGGGCTTCAGCTTCGTACAGACACTCGTGTACATCATTCTGCCCCAGTGCTTCCAGAACATCGTGCCCACCCTGCTCAGTCAGGTCATCACCGTGGTCAAGGACACCTCCTTCCTGTCCATGGTGGCCGTGGCCGAACTCATGTTCCGCTCGAGAAACGCCCTCGCCCTGCTGCCGCGATACACGGGACAGACCGTGGGCATCGCGCAGGTGGCCGTCATCTTCGGCTTCGCCGCGCTCATTTACTTTGCCATCAACTTCACCCTCTCCTGCGTCGTCCGCCACATGCAGAAACGCCGCAGAATGAGGGCCCGGCTCTCTTCGGAGCGGGCGGCGGTCTGAGCCTTTCCCGCGCCTCTTCGAAAAGAAAAGCGGAGTTCCCCTTCGGAACTCCGCTTTTCTTTCTCTTTTCCATGACTCCGGCTGCCGGGCCTCCGCGCCGGAAAAGACGGACGAGACGCATTCCCCGACGGAAACGAACGTCCGTCAGGCCGCCGCTCGGGACAACAGCCGGGAAGCCGTGTCCGTCGTCCGCCTGACGCCCGGACGCGCCGGAGGAACGACACGGGATGTTCCCCACAGGGCCTCTTCTCCGAATCCCCGCCTCCCGCAGACCGGAAGTGCGGGAATGGTTTCCGCACCGGAACGCCGCGCGCAGAAGCGTCGGAATCCTCCGCCTCAGGCGAGAACACCTCCGAAACCGCGCCTACCGGCCTACCAGCCTGCGCATGTTCTCATTTTCTCTGGTCACCTGACTGCGGGCGGCTTCCCTGCCCAGAGGCGCCGCTTCCACGGCAAGGGTTTTCAGCATCTTTGCATACGCTTCCGTAGCTCCTATTTTCTCCATGGTTCTGCTGAGCGTATCCACAACCTCATCGGGAACGCCGGCCGCCGCAAACAGAATGGTAAAGGAATCGAACACCGCGTCATACCCCTGCTCCTGCAGGGTAGGAACCTCGGGCATCTCGGCAAAGCGACGGCTGCTGGCGCTGGCGAGAATACTGACCTTTCCCGCTTTGGCGTTGTCCACGGCTATGCTGCCCAGCACGGACACATCCACATGCCTGCCCAGCACGGAACTCAGACAGGGCATGCCTCCCTTCTGAGGGATGGGGGCCAGCGTCACGCCTTCCTGCTCGGCCACCTTGCGCAGAATATCGCGGGACAGGTTGTCCATGACTCCCGCCTTGAGGGGACGTTTTTCCCTGCGGGCGGCGTCACAGGCATCCTTCATGGTCTTCCAGCCGGTATCAGGATGGGCAATGACGGCCATGCAGGTGCTGCTGATGAGACTGACGGGCACAAGGTCTTCCATTTTGTAGCGCACCTTCATGGTGAACATATTGTAGCCGAAGGGCTGTCCTCCGCTGGAGCCCAGGGTATAACCGTCCCTTTTGGCCTGAAGAACCGCGTTCACGGTAAGGTTGCCTCCGCCGCCGGGCTGATTGACGACCAGAAAAGGCTGGCCCAGCTCTTCGGTAAGCATGGCCGCCACCTGCCGGGTGAGCAGGTCGTTGACGGCGCCTGCCGCAGCATGACTGATGATGGTTACCGGGCGTTCCGGCCATGCGGCTTCCGCCGTTCCTCCGCAGGTCATAAGCGTCAATATGCCCAACCCCATCAATACTTTTCTCATGTTCAGCATAGTCATCTCCTTGTTTTTTCCTGTCAGAGTCAGTTTATGCGCCAACAGCGTGTCCGGCAGACGTTTTTTTCATACGCCTGTACATTACCACAACGACGAAGACAATCGTTCCGAGCAGAACCAGGGCAGTGACAGGACGGCAGAGGACAGAAATATAGTCTCCAGAAGCGCCGATGACGACCTGCTGCACATAAAGTTCAAGCATGGGACCGAGAATAAAGCCCACAAGAAAACATACGAAAGAGAATTTCAGCTTTTTCATGAAGTAACCGAGCAACGCCAGCGCCACCATGCTGCCGACGGAAAAGACGCTCGGAGATTCCAGATACGAGCCCACAAGGCAGATGAACATGATGCACGGCATGAGAATGACACGCGGCACGCCGAGGATGCGGGTGAACACCCGTATGCCCAGGTACCCGATGAGCAGCAGCATGATGTTCCCCACCACAAGGGAGCCGTAGATGCCGTACACCATGTCCGGCTGCTGCTCAAACATCAGCGGCCCCGGCGTAACTCCCTGGAGCATGAAGGCGCCTATGAGCAGAGCCGCGGTCACGCTGCCGGGAATACCCAGCGTAAACAGGGGGATGAGAGAAGCGCCCACCACGGCGTTGTTGGCGCTTTCCGGTGCGGCCACACCGTCCAGCTCGCCCTGTCCGAAGGTTTCGGGATGGCTGGAGGCGCTGCGGGCAGCGCCATAGGCGAGAAAGCCGGCCACTGCCGCACCGAGGCCGGGAAGAGCTCCCACACCGGAGCCGATAAAGACGGAACGCAGGAGCGTGCGCCAGTGGGAAAGGATTTCCCGGAAGGTAAGGCTGTTGTCCTCCGGCTTTTTGGAAAATTCCAGCATGGAGGCGGAAGAATTTCTGCCAGGGTCGATATCCTCGCTCTGTATGATGAGTTCGGCAAGCGCCAGGGTTCCTATGGCAACGGCAATGAGGCGCAGACCGGACTCCAGCTGAAAGATGCCGAGCGTCATACGGGGCGTCCCGGAGACGGGGTCCATGCCCACGGTGCTGAGCAGCATGCCGACACTGGTGGCAAGAATACCCTTGACCAGAGAGCCCGATTCCAGCACGGCAATGAGGGTAAGAGAAAAGAGGATGAGGGCGCACATTTCCGAAGGTCCCATCTTCAGCGCAAGACCGGCGATGGGGGCAGCCACGGCAATAAGCAGCAGCGTGGAGAAAACGTCGCCGAAGACCGAAGCCACAAGAGACATCTTGATGGCCTTCATGCCCTTGCCCTGCCTGGCGAGAGGATATCCGTCGAAAGTCGTGGCCGCCGCTTCCGCTGCGCCCGGAGTATTCAGCAGAATGGCGGAAAGGCTGCCCCCGTAGCTGCCGCCCTTATAGACGCCCACGAGAAATCCTATGGAGGCCACAGGAGAAAGGCTGTAAGTCAGCGGCACGGCCAGCGCTATGGCCATGGCCGGAGAAAGCCCGGGGACGGCTCCCACCGCAAGACCGAGAAACACCCCGGCCGCAACATATATCATGACGGAGGGAGTGAACGCCCCCAGAAAGGCGGCAAGTATCATATCCATAAATCAACCTCCTGAAATTTCATTACTGTTTCCGTTCAGAACCTTCGCCTCACGCCGGAAAGCAGGCGTCTAGGGCAACGGTATCTGCATGACATAGACCATGGCGGCCCATACCGCGAGAGAAAGCCCGACGGCTATACCGAAAAGCCAGGGGAGTTTCCGCTGCCCGCACATGAGCTGAAGCAGCAGAAGCGTTATCATCGCTCCGGGCAGAAAGCCCACCAGCTCCATGAGCGGGAAGGCCCCGAAAAAAATGACGGAAAAAGCAGCAAGACGAATCAGATGGCGGGGAAGGATTGTGGACCTGCCCATGTTGCGCGTGCGCCATGTTTGCCATAAAAGAATGAGAGAGGTGAACAGAATGAGAAAGGCCAGTGCATAGGGCAGCAGCGCGGGGGAAAGTCCATACCCCGTCTCCTCCGTATTTGCGGGAATAATCCATACCAGCAGAATAAGCCCGAACAGCGCCAGAAATGCGTACGCCGTCATCAGCATTGTCTTCATCCTATCTCTCCTTGTTGTTTTATACCGGCCTCTCTTCCGCCGGCCCGGAGTCTGCCATGCTTGATACTCTCACCGGTGACCTTTTCCAGAAACTCAAACTCTTCCACTATATTCTCCAGTGCGGCAGCATCGGCAAAGCCGCGGCGGCCATACATCGCAGTCCTTCCTCCGTAAGCAGACAAATCCAGCAACTGGAAGACGAGCTGGGCATTACCCTGCTGCAGAGACATGCAGGCGGGGCCATTCCCACGCAGGAAGGTCGCATGCTCTACACGCACACTCTTGAACTCTTCCATGACCTCGAAGCCCTGCTTGCCTCCGTGAACGTCTCGAAAAAGGGAGAACGTCTCTCCGGCGTCGTCAAAATACTCGCCGCCCCGCTGGCCGTGGACTGCATTCTGCCGCGCATACTGCGTCATGCCGCCCGGCTGTATCCTGAAATCCGTCTCGAAGTCACCGGCTCCTCGGACATCAGACTTGCCATGAAGGCGCTCACGGCTCACGACTATCACTTCACGCTTTCAGCCCAGAACGATTTTCCTGTTCCCGTGGACTTTCATCCCCTGCTCTCCACCTCGACCTGCCTCATCAGTCCGCCGGGATACCTGCTGCCCGAGGGACTCACGGAACATCCCCGACTGCTTGAAACTCTTCCTCTGGTAGGCATGCGCGAAAAAGTGGCTCTGAGCTGTTTTCTCCAAAGCCGGTGCGAGGAGATGGGCATACGTCTCAACATCGTGCACCGCGCTCCGACTCTGCGTCTCCAGGTGCTCATGGTCAAAGCCGGACTCGGAGCCGCTCTGGTGGACGGCACACACCTTGCGAGCATCGAAAAACCGGGCGTGGATATTCTGCCCATGCCCTTCTTTCCTCCGCGGGTCTTCGGTCTCACCCAGAGACACAACGCGTTCCAGCCTCCGCATGTGCGTGCCATCATGAATCTCATTCTTGAACTCTCCTCAAAGACGCCTTCCTGACAGACGGAAATCAGCAGGCGGAAAGCGCCTTCAGAAGCAAATGCTTCATGCTAAAATAGCATAACAGACTTTTTGCACAAGCTGCCGGGTCATGCTTTTTTTTGCACGTCGTCTTGCATCGCGTGCAAGAGATGCCGCCCCGGCGACGTCCTGCCGGGAAGCCGTGAGCCTTCTGCGGGAAGGGAAAAACGCTCCTTCCGCGCGCCCGACGCCGTGTTCCGCATCGACGGAAAACGGGCGACAGCGTGCGGCGATGAGCGCGGCCTCAAGTCCCGGCACAAAGACCGTCCGCGTCGATGTGCCCGTCACGCCCTCCATCCTCGGCGGTCCGCACGACGCCCGCATCATACCGCGCGCCGGGCCAAGGCCGCACGCTCTGCGGCGAAGGCGGCGCCTGCCGCGTCGTCTCCCGCACGCCGGAAGCGCGCCTGCCGGACGGGCGTCCCCGTCCGGCAGTCCGTCACGGAAGGATGTCAGCGCGGCAGAAGGCCCTTCTCCCGCTTTCTTTCCGGCGCATGAGGCCTGCCCAACGGCAACACGCTCTGCCGTGATACGGCAACGGGCTCTTCTGCGAAGTCGCGCCCGACCACGATGTGGCGCGGGAATACCGGAAGCCGGACGATTCCTCCCCCCCGCGGACGGTGTTCCGCTCTCTTCCGTCGGTCGAGGACGACTGCCCTCCCTTCTTCCCCCGGCGGAAGAAAGCGGTCCCCCCGGTAAAAAATGACGCTCCAAAGTCCGGAGCGTTCGACGACGGGGCCTCCCGCCATGCCGCATTTTCTGCGCGAAGGATGAAACGGAACGCCTGCCGCGGACAGCAACCGCCATGCCGGTACGGCCCTTTCGGAAAAAACGCGAGGCAAAACGGCGCGACAGGGCCCCGGACACCTCCGGGAAGGAAAAATGCCGCCCGGCCGCATCTTCGTGTCCGGCTCCCGCCTCGAAAGGCGCGTCGGGAAAAAACAGCGCCCGACCCCGACAACCTTCCGTGACGCCACCCCTAACGCAAAAGCGCGCCGGAAAACCGGCGCGCTTTCTTTCATGGACGGGACGTTGCGCAAGCGTCGGTACAGGCCCGCTCCCGTACCGACCGCTTCACGGAACGCCGCTCTAGGCGTCCTTCTTCGCCCGGCGCACGGGCGTGCCGTCCTGCCGCCAGATACCGAAGCCCGTGGCGGCGCACAGCAGCGAGAAGATGGGCACGAACCAGTTGAGGAAGGCGTAAGGCACGAACTCATAGGCGCTCACGCCGAGAACACCCGCGATGTAGAAGGCATGCACGCTCCAGGGCACCAGCGGACAGCCGATGGTACCGGCGTCCTCACAGGTGCGGGAGAGCACCAGCGGGCTGATGTCCGCCTTCTTGAAGGAGTCGAGGAAGGCGCGGCCGGGCACGATGACGGCCAGCATCTGACTGCCGGTGCCGAAGTTGATGAGATACGCCGCGGCCAGCGCGGAAGCCACGAGGCGCACGGCCGACTTCGCGCCCTTCAGAATGGCCTCAAGCAGCACTTCCAGCACGCGGGAGCGCTCCAGAATACCGCCGAAGGCCATGCCGGAGCAGAGCAGCAGCACGGTGGGCATGATGCTCATGAGCCCGCCGCGGGAAAGCAGGGGGTCAAGCTGGGTTATACCGGTCTTGGACACATAGCCGGAGGTGAGCATGGCGGCCAGATTGTTGAAGGGCACGCCTTCGATGACCGCGATGATCATGGCCGAAAGCAGGCACACGAGCATGACGGGCAGCACGGGATAGCGGCGGTAGGCCAGCACGATCATGAGCACGGGAGGAATGAAGGCCACGGGTCCGAGATTGAAGCTCTTTTCCAGCCCGGAGAGGATGGCGCTCAGATTGTCGAGGGAGGCGCCCTGCGCCGCGGTCACGGAACTGCCCATGAAGGTATAAACCACGCCCGCCGCGATGAAGGCGGGAACCGTGGTCCAGAGCATGGACATGACATGGGAGAAAAGCGGCACTTCGCACACCGAGGCGGTGATGTTGGTGGAATCGGACACCGGGGACATCTTGTCGCCGATGTACGCGCCGGAAACGATGGCGCCCACGGTCATGTAGGC
>CASFUJ010000036.1 GCA_949297645.1 uncultured Desulfovibrionaceae bacterium | reverse complement strand
AGCACGCCCAGCGAGAGCGGTACCAGCTTGTTCATCCTGCACGAAGGCCATAAAGTGGAAATCAAGGACGATACGGTGATGTACGAGATGCGCGTCCCCGGCAACTACTACCGCGCCGAAAAGATGCCGCTCTACTGCAGGGAGGACGTGCTCACCTTCGGCAAGGGGCAGCTTCTGGGCACGCTCGGCGTCACGGAAACCTTCGACACCGTTCCCGAGATGGAAGACGGCGGTCAGGTTCCCGCCAGATACAACATCAAGATGGCCCAGGAAGTGGACCGTCTGGTCATGAAGGGCACCTTTGAAAAGGGGCAGCTCGTCATGCTGCTGCTCGAAGGTGAAAGCACGCACGCCTACTTCGTGCCCACCACCAAGCGTCCCTTCCTCGCCATGTGCGTCGGCACCTTCCTGGAATCCGACGACAGGGCCGTGGAGTTCCCGGTGAGCTTTGAAGGTCTTTCCGGCTCCTTCCACGTCTCCCTCATCATCGACGACCGCAAATACGATACCGGCGTCACCCTGAACATCTGACGATACCAGGCGGAGCCGGATCTTCCCGTCCGGCTCCGCCCTCCCTTCCCTGTCCGCCCGGACTGAGGCGCTCCCGTCCCGAAAGGACGGAGCGCCCCGTTCCTTCTGCCTCACCGGCAGAAAACACACCTTTTTCAGGAGACATCCCATGCTCAGCGAACTGAACCAGCAGGCCTTCGACGCCATGGAAAAGCCCGCCGCCATGCTGGTGGAATTTTATTCCAAGACCTGCGGTCCCTGCAAAATGCTCGGCTTCGTGCTGAAGGACGTGGCCAGAACCATGCCGGACTTTCCCATCTATCAGATCGACTTCGATGAAAACAGAGAGCTCAAGGAACGCCTCGGCGTGAAGGGCTTTCCCACCCTGCTTTTCTTCAAGGGCGAGACGGAAGTATCCCGTCTGGAAGGCCTGAAGCAGAAACCCGTGGTTCTCAAGGCCATCGAGGAGCTTCTCGCTTAATCCCGGGCCGGTTCCCGATCTTTTCACTCTACGGTCAGGGGACGGCGGCATGTTCCGCCGCCCCCTGTTCTGTACAGAGGCAGGACGCCTCTCCTGCTCCGCTCCCGTGCTCCTCCGGCGGAACGCGCGCTTCACTCCGGAGCGCTCTTCGTCCGCGTCTTCACGCCCGTTCTTTCCTTCCCGGCAGCATCGGCGCGCCCACAGGCGCAACGGGTTCGACCTTACGCTCTCCTTCGAATCCCCCCGCCATACCTTGTTCTGCCTCTCCCCGAAGGCAGTCCCGCTCAAGCAATCCGACAGGACCGGACGCCGCTCTTCACGCATGCCCGAGGCACAAAAAAAGGGCCGGTTTCCCGACCCCCTGTTTTCTCCGTGCCTTCAGGAAGAGCTGTCCAGCCCGGCGGACAGGCCCTTCCTGCGTTCCTTATGCCCGAAGCCGCGTTACGGCCGGGGCGTTTCCTCCGGAGTTACGCGGAAATCGTAGGCTTTATTCAAATCAAGGTACTTGCGCGCCGTCTCACGCAGCGTCTCTGCGTTCACGGCCTTCATTTCCTCGAGTCTCTGCCTGCCGTAATCGAGCCCGTGGCCGTCCAGTACATTGGCCGCGCCTTCCCCGGCCCGCATGGCCCGGCTCTGCCGTGCGCGGTAATAATCCGCTTCGGCTACGGCCTTGGCGCGCTCCAGCGTCTCGGAGGGCAGAAGATTCTCGTGCAGATCGCGGACGATGGCTTCAAAGGAACTCTTCGCCTTGTCGAGATTTTCCGGCGAGGCGATGATGCCGAAGGCGAGGAAGCCGGTATCCGGCCCGGCCCAGTCCACCGGGAACACGGAATAGCCCAGACTCTGCTTTTCCCTGAGTTCCTGATAAAGCTTGCCGGTAAAGCCGTTCAGACATTCCGAAAGAAGGCGCAGAGCCGCCCGGTCGGAAGATTCCGTGCCCGTCGTGGGGAAGAGCATGAGATACACGGCCTGATTACGGCCCGGCAGCGTCATGCTCCGGACGCGCTCGTCGCTCCAGGAGGGAGCCTCGCTCTTCATGGCCTTTTCCGAAGGAGCGGGAAGGCTTTTTGCGAAGCGCTCCACCTCGGCGCGGTCGAAATCGCCGGCCACGGACAGCACCCACGGCCGCACCTTCTGTCTGTTCCAGAACGATTCCACGTCGCCGCGGGTGAACTTCGCCACCACGGCAGGGTCGCCGTCAGCTCTGTGGGCATAGGCTCCCTTCTCAAAGAGCATATGGCGCAGATTGCGGCCGACAAGGCCCATGGCGTCCTGCTCGCTGCTGACGATGGAGGCTATCTGCTCGCGCTTTGCCCGCTCCACGTCCTCCTCGCGGAAGGCCGGCTCTTCCAGCACTTCCTTCATGAGGGCGAACACTTCCGGCGCGAACCTTACGGGCGCATCCATCTGCACGCTGAAGGAGCGCATGCCGCTTCCCGCCGAAAGTCCGGAGGCGCGACCGGACAGATAGACGTTGATATCCTTCAAAGAACGCTTCTTTGTGCCCGTGGTGAGCACGTCCGCGGCAAGCCCCGCAAGTCCCTCTTCCTTGTCGGAGGCGAGAAGCTCTCCGCCGGAGAAGCTCAGCGTGGCGGAAACATAGGGCAGAGATGCGTCGGGCAGAAGCACAAGGGTACGCCCGCCGCCGAGGTCGATGACTTCGGAACGCAGCGCCTTCTGCGCCGCGGCGTCGTCCTTTACCGGGGCAGAAGCGCCGTCCGCTTCCGGCCAGCCCGCCGTGAGAGCTTTCCGGACCGAGGCGTCATCCAGCGCCGCAGCTCCGCCCTTTACCCCCTGGGGCACCAGCGCGCATACGGCAAGAGCCTCGGGTCTGAGCCAGCGGTCGATGACCTGCTGAATCTGCTCCCGTCCCACGCTCCGCACGGCGGCAAGATAGCGCTCTCCGCCCACGCTGGCGGGGTCGTAGAAATATTCCGAACCCATGGTCTCCGCGATGTTGGAAATGGTCTCCAGACCGCGCAGATAATTGTCCTCAAGATTCAGACGCGTCCTTGCGATTTCCTCTTCTGTGAAGTCCGTCGCCTTCAGACCGGCAAGCGTACTGCCCAGCCCGCGCAGGAACTCCGACGCCTTGTCGGCGTCAAGCTGCGCAAGAATCATGAACGTGCCCGCCCGCTCGAAGGTCATGGCCGTCGCGCCCACGCTGTCCACCACGGGCTTCTCGATACGGAACTTCACAGGCAGAAGCGCGGTATCGTCGCCGGAAAGAAGATGCGCCAGCACGTCGGCTGCGGGCAGAAGCTCATCCTTCATACCCGGCAGGGGAAAGGACAGAGAGAGAAAAACCTTGTCCCACGGCCCCGGCTCCACGTCCACCACCAGTCCCTGCGCAAGCAGGGCCGGGTCAAAGGACGGCTCCACCGTAAGAACGTTGTGATTCTCATAGCCGCCGAAAAGAAGCTTTGCTTCGGCAAGCACGTCCTGCGCCTTCACGTCGCCCGCCACGGAGAGCACCATATCCCGCGGGTCGTAGCGCCGTTTTATGTAGTCGCGCATCATCTCCGGCGTCACGCCGCGCAGGGCTTCCTCATTGCCGATGACGGGAAATTCATAGGGCGTGCCCTTCAGCGTATGCCCCAGCGCCTTCTGAAACAGCTTCGTCATGGGATTGTCGCCGCGCTGCTTCTTCTCCGCAATGACCACTTCCCGCTCGGCATCCATATCAGACTGTCTGAGCAGCGGGTCGAAGGCCAGATCGCGCACGGCGGTCATGGCGTCCTTCCACTTCGCGGCGGGAAGATCCGTCAGGTAGGTCGTCAAATCATAGGATGTGTAGGCGTTCATGGAGCCGCCCGCGTTCTCCACGCGCTTATCCACGCCCGGACCGCTGGTTTTGGACCCCTTGAACACCATGTGCTCCAGAAGATGGCTCATACCGGCCTCTTCCGGCTTTTCCCATGCGGAACCGGCCTTCACGAAAAGACGCACCGACACCAGCGGGAAGCGGGCGTCTTCCTTCACCAGCACGGTGAGACCGTTTTCCAGGCGGAATATCTGAATACCGGAAACGGCCTGCGCCGCTCCCGTATTTCCGAGGGCCAGACAACACGCCAGCGCAAGGCCGGCACAAAATTTCAAGAAACGCATGATGACCTCATAGGCTTGTTCTGCATGCTGCCAGAAGAAAATTCCTGTGCGCAAAGGAAACGCAGGCCCGCGCCGGGCCGGTCTGCTGCCTCTACCTGTGGCATAGTCTTTTCTTTTTCGCCACCATTTTCTGCGGCTTTTTTCGTGACAAAGTCTTGCAGAACGAAAAGGCCCCATCCTCAAGAGAGAAAAACGTCGCCGGGAGCCGGACGGACGAAGCCCCCTGCGCAGAAGACGACCATGGAAACGCCCCTTTCCGGGAAGGATATCCCGCAGAAACTTCCTCAACGACGGACATGAAAAAGGCCGCATCCCGGAGGAAGCGGCCCAAAAGGAAGCAGAAACGCTCAGACTACACGCGCACGCCGAGGCTCTTCACCACGAAGGAGGCGATTTTCTCGCGTTCCTTGTCCACCTCGCCGTCCTGAAGAGTACGGTCCGCCTTGCGGAAGGTCAGGCGACAGGTGATGTTGCGCTCCTCGCCGCCCGCAGGTTCATACACGTCCAGAAGTTCCGCGCTTTCCATGAGGCTCGTCTTCACGCCGCGAACGGCGGAAAGCACGTCTTCCACATGCATGGAGCGGGGCGCGATGAAGGTGATGTCGCGGCGCACGGCCGGATACACCGGCAGAGGACGGAACATGATCTTCACGCCCTGAGCGGCGGCACGCAGAAGGTCGAGGTCGAGGTCGGCGTACCACACGGCCTTGCGGGCCAGGTAGGCGTCGGCCATGGCGGGCTTGAGGCGGCCCATGACGCCGACGACGGCGCCGTCTTCCATGGTCATGCGCACGGCCGGAGCCAGATAGGGATGGTCCGCCATGGCAAAGGCGGGCACGGGCAGATGCAGGAAGGCAAAGAGCTTTTCCACAATGCCCTTCAAATCCACATAATCCAGATCCTCGTCCCTGTGCGCCCAGGCTTCATCGTAGCGGGAGCCGTAGAGCGCCAGCGCAAGATGGCGCACTTCCTTCACCGTGGTGTCGCTGGACGCATCCTGACAGAAGGCTTCGGCCACTTCAAAGAGGCGGACGCCGTTTGCGCCCTGCGCGATGTTCTGGCGCACGTTCTGGAACAGACCGGGGGCCAGCTCGGTACGCAGTACGTCCTGCTCGGCGGTGAGCGGGTTCAGGATGTTTACGCGGCCTTCGACAGGCAGACCGAGAAAATCGAGATCCTTGTTGCCCACGAAGCTGTAGTTCACGGCTTCGTTGAGTCCGAGGCCCGCAGCCCAGTGCTTCACGCGCATCATGAAGGCGTGACGGCCTTCCGGAGCGCCGAAGGAAGAAAGCGTCTGCGGGATGGAGGGCAGCGTCTCGCCGAGGTTGTCCACCCCCTTGAAGATGGCCACTTCCTCGATGAGGTCGGCTTCGCGGGTAAGGTCGTAGCGCCAGCCGGGAGTCTTCACGCTCCACTCTTCGCCTGCGCTGCGGTCAACCGTGCAGCCGAGCTTCTCCAGCGTTTCAGCGCAGAATTCGTCGGTGAGCTCCACGCCGAGAAGCGCCTCGGCGCGACTGCGGCGGAAACGCACCACAGGGGCCTGCCACGGGCG
Organism: uncultured Desulfovibrionaceae bacterium; assembly: GCA_949297645.1. Classification (GTDB taxonomy): domain Bacteria; phylum Desulfobacterota; class Desulfovibrionia; order Desulfovibrionales; family Desulfovibrionaceae; genus Mailhella. The sequence continues at coordinate 21,429 of CASFUJ010000036.1, read as the reverse complement.
CGGGGTGCACTCGCACACGCCGCGGCACACCTCGGCGCCGGAAAGTTCCGCCATAAGCGCGGCCGCGCGGTCCAGAGCAAAGGACATGTTGGTGGGGTCCACACCGCGTTCAAAGCGGTAGGAGGCCTCGCTGTTCAGCGCAAGACGCCGGGCCGTCACACGGATGGAACTCGGACGGAACACCGCACATTCAAGGAACACGCTCTCGCTCTCGTCCGTGATTTCGGTTTCCAGACCGCCCATGACGCCGGCAAGGGCCACGGGCTTTTCGGCGTCGCAGATCAGGCCGTCGCCGGCCCTGAGCAGACGCTCCTGCCCGTCCAGCGTGGTGAGCTTCTCGCCGTCTTCTGCGGGACGCACGATGATGCGGCCGCCCGCAAGCCTGTTGTGGTCAAAGGCGTGCAGAGGCTGACCCAGCTCCATGAGAATATAGTTGGTCACGTCCACGAGGTTGGAAATGGCGCGCACGCCCACGGCGTTCAGACGGTAGCGCATCCAGGCGGGAGAAGGCTTGACCTTCGCGCCCTTCAGAATACGGCCCATGTAGGAGGGGCAGAGCCCGCCGTCCTTCACGTCGATGGGCACCGCGCCGCTCATGTCCCCGCCCTTCTCTTCCAGATGGAAGGCGGGCACGGTCACGGGCAGACCGAGGTAGGCGCCCACCACGCGGGCGAAACCATAGACGGAAAGGCAGTCGGCACGGTTGGGCGTGATGCTGATGTCCAGCACTTCCTTGTCCAGCTCGTAGGCGTCCACGAACTTCTCGCCGGGCATGATCTTGCGGCCCGCGCGGTTTTCCTCGGGCAGCACCAGAATACCGGAATGGTCGTCGGCAAGGCCGAGCTCGCGCTCGGAGCAGATCATGCCGAAGGAAGGCACGCCGCGCAGCTTGGCCTTCTTCATGACCAGACCGCCGGGCAGGGTCGCGCCCACGGGGGCCACGACCACGAGCTGTCCCGCTGCCACGTTGGGCGCGCCGCACACGATGTTCAAAGGCTCAGCCTCGCCCACGTCCACGGTGCAGACATGCAGATGGTCGGAGTCCGGATGCGCTTCGCAGGTAAGCACGCGGCCCGTCACCACTCCTTCGATTTCCGCATAGGGATGCAGCACTTCTTCCAGTTCAAGGCCGAGCATGGTGAGCATGTCGCCCAGCTCTTCCGCCGTGCCCGTGTACGGAACAAATTCCTTCAGCCAATTGAAACTCAGCAGCATATATTTTCTCCTCAGAGGATGAAAAGAGGCGTCTTTCCGGCAGAACGCACATGCGTTCCGCCGGGCCTTCCCGCAACGCTTTTCCTCCGAACACGCAGAGTCCGGATGAGAAGGCGGGAGAGGGTTCGGAAAAAGCGTTCTTCAGACGCTCCCTCCGACCGGCAAATCTTTTCCTCTACGCAGGGAACTGATGGAGGAAGCGCACGTCGTTTTCGAAATTCATGCGCAAATCGGTAAGACCGTACTTCAGCATGGCAACGCGTTCCACGCCGAGGCCGAAGGCGAAGCCGGAAACCTCGTCGGGATTGTAGCCGACGGAGGCAAACACCGCCGGGTCAACCATGCCGCTGCCGAGAATCTCAAGCCAGCCGGAGCCCTTGCACACACGGCAGGGCTGGCCGTTCACATGGCCGTGGCCGCCGCACTGAGTGCAGGACATATCCACTTCCACGCTGGGCTCGGTAAAGGGGAAAAAGCTGGGACGGAAGCGCACGCGGGTCTTTTCGCCGAACACGGCGCGCACGAAGGCCGTGAGCGTACCGCGAAGATCGGCCATGGTGACGTGCTTATCCACCAGCAGTCCCTCAATCTGATGGAACATGGGGGTATGGGTCACATCGGAATCGCGACGATAGACCTTGCCTGGGCCGATGATGGCAAGCGGAGGCTTTCTGTTCATCATGGTGCGCACCTGCACGCAGGAGGTATGGGTACGCAGAAGCACCTTGTCGGTGATGTACAGCGTATCCTGCATGTCGCGGGCGGGGTGTTCCGGGGGCATGTTCAGAGCTTCAAAGCAGTTGAAGTCCGTTTCCACCTCGGGGCCTCCGGCAATCTCGTAGCCCATGTTCTGAAACACGGAGCACACTTCCTGCATGGCCAGCGTGATGGGATGCAGAGAGCCGTTCCACAGCGTACGGCCGGGCAGAGAGGGGTCGAAACCGGCAAGGAAGGCGGCCTCCCGCTCCTGCTCCTGACGGGCGAGGCGCGCTTCGAAAAGCGAAGTGAGACGCTCCTTCACCGCGTTGGCGGCCTGACCGAAGGCAGGTCTCTGTTCCGGGGAAAGGTCGCGCATGTGCGACATGAGTTCGGCAAGCTGCCCCTTGCGGCCGAGGAAATCCACCCGGGCCGCTTCCAGTTCCGCCTCGGACGAAATGCTGTTCAGGCGCTCTTCGAGCTTGCCGACCAGTCCGTTCAGTTGTTCAAGCAAATCCATGGCAAGGCCTTGTGGCAGGCGACGCAAGCGCGCGCCTGGATAGGAAAATAAAAAAGGGTGCAGAGCCAAGGCCCTGCACCCCTGCGGGGAAAACTCCCCAAAAGCTTCATCTGCGCCGCGGCCGCGGGGGCCTCAGGTGCTTTCCGAAGGGACTTACGCCAGCTTGGCCTTGGCCAGTTCAACGATGGCGGCGAAGTCGGCCTTTTCGCGCACGGCGAGGTCGGCAAGCATCTTGCGGTTGATTTCCACACCGGCAAGCTTCAGACCGTTGACCAGGCGGGAATAGGACAGGCCGTTGATGCGGGCGCCGGCGTTGATGCGCTGTATCCACAGGCGGCGGAAGGCGCGCTTGCGGAGCTTGCGGCCTTCAAAGGCATAGTTCAGAGAACGCTCGACGGCTTCGCGGGCGATGCGGTACAGGCGGCTGCGGCCACCGCGGAAACCCTTGGCCATATCCAGATATTTCTTGTGCCGACGATGGGCAGCAAGACCTCTCTTTACACGCATGGAAAATCCTCCACATTCAGTCCCGCGAGGCGGAGATCAGGCCAGCGGGAGTTGGGCCGCCGAAGCGGCGAAATTCGAAAAAACGACGCTACCTGCAGGGGCAGGACTTACGCGTAGGGCATGAGGCGCTTGACGGCCTTCAGGTTCGCGCTGTCCACGAGAGCACCCTTGCCCAGACGGGCACGACGCTTGGCATCCTTCTTGGTGAGGATGTGGCGCAGGTTCTGACGACGACGGCGGAACTTGCCGCTGCCGGTGGTGCTGAAACGCTTGGCGGCAGAACGGCTGGTCTTGATCTTGGGCATAACCAACTCCTTGATATTCGCGCTCTCCGGAACCGGAAAGAGCGATTTGGGCATCCGAAAGGACCGACTATGCAGTATTTTCGCGCAATCTGCAAGTAAAAAATCAGGTCCGCGGCGCAGGAAAGACCATGTTTCCGCGCAGCGGAGCCTTCCGTTGCATCCTTTCGGAAAACGAAAGGGCGCGCCCTTCCGCTCTTTGCGGTTTCCCGCAAAAAACCGCACCGGCACGGCGGGACGAAACGTCCTGCCGTGCCGGATGACGAACTACTTCTTGGGAAGAGGAATGAGCAGCATCTGAAGGGTACGGCCTTCGGCGCTGGGTGCCTGTTCGACCTTGCCCACATCGGCGGTGTCGGCGATGATCTTGGTCAGAATGGATTCGCCGCGGTCCTTATGCACGATTTCGCGTCCGCGGAAGAACACCGTGACCTTGCAGCGGTCTCCGTCCGCGAGGAAGCGGCGGATATGGCGCAGCTTGGTTTCATAATCATGGTCGTCGGTCTTGGGACGAACCTTGATTTCCTTTATCTGCACCACAGTCTGGTTACGCTTGGCTTCCTTCTTCTTCTGCTGCTGTTCGTACTTGAACTTGCCGAAGTCCATGATGCGGCAGACCGGCGGTTCCGCGTTGGCGGCCACTTCCACCAGATCGTAACCGGCCTCATGGGCCATGGCGATGGCATCGGAACAGGGAAGGATACCAATCTGTTCACCTTCCGGACCAATCACCCGTACTTCACGGGCACGAATCTGCTCGTTGCGGCGTACACCGTCCTGAGGCACGTCGCGGCGAGGTCTCATGTTAGGCGAAGCTATAGCTCATACCTCCACGTTTGAACGGTTCCTCACTGTCCGTCCGAATCATGGCGATGACGTCTTCCACGGAGCGGAAGCCGATGTTCTCGCCGGAGCGCAGACGGACGCTGAAGCCGCCATCGGCCACTTCCCTGTCGCCCACCACGAGGACGTAAGGAATCTTGGCCAGCTGCGCTTCACGAATCTTGAAGCCCAGCTTCTCGTTGCGCAGGTCGGTCTCCACGCGGAGACCGGCGGCGGCAAGGCGGCTCTTCATTTCCTTGACATAATCCATCTGGGCGTCCGTCACATTGACGATGCGGGCCTGCACAGGCGCGAGCCAGGCAGGGAAGGCACCGGCAAAATGCTCGGTGAGAACGCCGATGAAGCGTTCCAGAGAGCCCAGAATGGCGCGATGCACCATGACGGGACGATGGCGTTCGCCATCCTGACCGACATACACCAGATCGAAGCGCTCCGGCAGCGTGAAGTCCACCTGAATGGTGGAAAGCTGCCATTCGCGGCCGATGGCGTCGGTGACCTTGATATCGATTTTCGGACCGTAGAAGGCACCGTCGCCCTCATTAATCTGGTAGGGCTTGCCTTCCTTTTCCACGGCCTTGATGAGCGCGCTCGTCGCACGCTCCCACGCCTCGTCGGAGCCTATGCTGTCTTCGGGGCGGGTGGAAATGAAAATACGGTACTTGAAGCCGAACAAATCCATGAGGTCGGCGGAAAGATGCATGACGTTCAGGATTTCGTCTTCCAGCTGGTCGATGGCGCAGATGATGTGGGCATCGTCCTGCGTGAACTGACGCACGCGCAGAAGGCCGTGCAACGTGCCGGACTTCTCATGACGGTGCACCACGCCGAGCTCGAAGAGGCGCACGGGCAGATCGCGGTAGCTGTGCAGGGTTTCGCCGTACATGAGCATGTGGCCCACGCAGTTCATGGGCTTCACGCCGTGCACGTCGCCTTCAATTTCCGTGAAGTACATGTTTTCACGGTAATGGTCGTAATGACCGGAACGCTCCCACAGCTCGCGGCGCAGGATCTGCGGACCGCGCACCAGGTCGTAGCCGCGCTTCAGGTGCTCGCGCACGAGGAAGTCCTCGAGAATGGTACGGAGCATCATGCCCTTGGGCAGCCAGAAAGACATGCCGGGGGCCACGTCTTCATGGAAGGAGAAGAGACCGAGCTCCCTGCCGAGACGGCGATGGTCGCGTCTCTTGGCTTCCTCGATGGCGGCAAGATAGTCCTTGAGCGCCTTTTCGTCCGGGAACGCCGTACCGTAAATACGGGAGAGCATGGGGTTCTTCTCGTCGCCGCGCCAGTAGGCGCCGGCCACGGAGAGCAGCTTGAAGGCCTTGACCGCGCCCGTGCCGGGAATGTGCGGTCCGCGGCAGAGGTCGAGAAAATCACCGCAGCGATACAGGGACACGGTGTCGGCGTCGATGCCTTCGATGAGCTCCACCTTGTAGTTCTCGCCCTTGTCGCGGAACAGGGCGACGGCGTCGTCCTTCTTCATGACGGAACGCTCGAAAGGCACGTTCGCAGCGATGATGGCGCGCATTTCCTTCTCGATGGCTTCAAGGTCATCGGGAGAGAAGGGACGGGGAGCGTCGAAATCGTAATAGAAGCCGGAGTCGATGGACGGGCCGATGGTGACCTTCACGCCGGGGAAGAGCTTCTGCACGGCGGCGGCCATAACATGGGAAGTGGAATGACGCAGCAGCTGAAGCCCTTCGGGGTCCTCAGCCGTCACGGGGGCGGCTTCCAGCGCATCGGCGGGCATTTCAGCAGAAAGATCGAGCAGCGCTTCCGTGTCCGCGGTCTTCACGCGGCAGGCAAGAGCGGCTTTGAACCGTTTGCCGGAAAGAGCCTGCTTCAGCACGTCGGCGCACGAAGAGCCGGCGGCGGCCTCAACCAACTTTCCTTCTACGGATATCTGCATGGGAAAACTCCAAAAAATCCAGATGTGAAACAAAAAAGAAAAGGGAGGCGCTGCCTCCCTTTTCGATGTTTTTTTGTGGTAGGCACGAGCAGACTTGAACTGCTGACCCCTTCCGTGTCAAGGAAGTGCTCTGCCACCTGAGCTACGCGCCTTTATTGTTCGGTGAGGAAAATTCTTATAGACCTTTTCTCCCTTCGTCAAGCATTTTCTACAAGATTTTTTCAGTTTCCTCCTCATTTTCGTTATTCCGCAGACGTCCGCCTCCCTTCCGCAGAGCCCCACACGTCGAAACTCCTCTTCCTTCCGATCCCCGGCGCCCGTTTTTCCTGCCGGACACGGCGTGTCCGTATCCTTACGCTTTGCGGTGAATATTGCGAAGCGCCCCCGCCTGTGCTACAGCGCTGATGCGTACTTATTTAAAGATGGAGGCTTACCATGTCCGCCAAGGCTGCTGATTTTTCCCTCATCCTCAAACTGCTCGCCGGTATCGTCATCGGGTCCCTCGTGGGAACGTATCTCGGCGGCAACACCGAAAGCCCGCTGCATCACCTCATGGATGTGGTGGTGTCCCTGCGCTACATCTTCGGGCAGATCATCTTCTTCCTCGTGCCCCTCGTCATCGTGGGCTTCATCACCCCGGCCATCGTCCGCCTCGGACAGAACGCGAGCAGAATTCTGTTCACCGCCGTGGCCATAGCCTACCTTTCCTCCATAGGCGCGGCCTTTTTCTCCACCGTGTCCGGCTATGTCATCATTCCCCACCTTTCCATCGCCACATCGACCGAAACCCTGCGCTCCCTGCCGGAAATCGTGTTCAGACTGGACATTCCCCCGCTCTTCAGCGTGATGAGCGCGCTCATTCTGGCGCTTCTCTTCGGCGTGGCCATCACCTGGACGAAGTCGGAAAACATGGCCAGGCTCTTCTCCGAGCTTGAACGCATCATGAGCTCTCTCGTCATCCGCGTGATGATTCCCATCCTGCCCTACTTCGTGGGCATGTCCTTCCTCGGTCTCGCCTACGAAGGTTCGCTCAGCCTGCACCTGCCCGTGTTCATTTCCATGGTGCTCATCGTCATCGTGGGCCACTTCATCTGGCTCGCCGTGCTCTACGGCATTGGCGGCATGCTCTCCGGCCGCAATCCCTGGGAAGTGTTCCGCTACTACGCTCCCGCCTATCTCACCGCCGTGGGCACCATGTCCAGCGCGGCCACCCTGCCCGTGGCGCTGGAATGCGCCCGCAAGTCCCGCGTGCTCAGCAGAAACCTCGTGGAATTCATGATTCCCCTCGGCTCCACCGTACACCTGTGCGGTTCCGTGCTCACCGAAACCTTCTTCTGCATGACACTGCACCTCATGCTCTACGGTACGCTGCCCAGCGTCGGCATCATGATTCTCTTCTGCCTGCTGCTCGGCATCTTCGCCGTGGGCGCTCCGGGCGTTCCCGGCGGTACCGTGGTGGCCTCCCTCGGCATCGTCACCGGCGTTCTCGGCTTCGACCAGAACGGCGTGGCCCTGCTCATCGCCATCTTCGCCCTGCAGGACAGCTTCGGCACGGCCTGCAACATCACGGGCGACGGCGCGCTGACCCTCATGCTTGAAGGGCTCTTCAACCGCAACGAACAGCTCGGCGAGCTGCAGCACAAGTCTGTCGGAGAAAACGCATGAACGAAAGCGAACGCAACGCCATTCTCTCCCTTCTGCGCAGGGAAGTCGTGCCCGCGCTCGGCTGTACGGAACCCATCGCCGTAGCCCTCACCGCGGCCCGCGCCGCAGAGGAACTCGGCCGCAGGCCGGAAAAACTGGATGTCGCCGTAAGCGCCAACCTGCTCAAGAACGGCATGGGCGTCATGGTGCCCGGCACGGGCGAGATGGGGCTCGGCGTGGCTGCTGCCGCGGGAGCCCTCGGCGGACAAAGCGCCCTCGGTCTGGAATGTCTGAAGGAGCTCTCCGAAGAGACGGCCGAAGATGCCCGCAACATGCTTGCAGAAGACGCCGTCAATCTGCACCTTGCGGACAACGACCAGCTTCTCTACTGTCTGGTGACCGCCTTTGCCGGAGAAGAGAGCGCGGCCGCCGAGCTCTCAGGCAGCCACGACAACATCACCCGCGTGTGGAAGAACGGCACGCTCACCTTTGAAAAGCCCGACGCCTCCGCGCAGGAAGGCGAAGATGCTCCCTGGCCTCTCACACTCGCCGAGCTTCATTCTGGAGGCCGCGCGCATGAACCGCCGCGTGGCGGAAGAAGGCCTTCGCCGTCAGTACGGCCTCGGCGTGGGCAAGATGATGGATACGCAGATACGCAAGCACATCCTCGCCGACGATCTGCCCACCTTCGCCACCAAGCTCACGGCCGCCGCGGCCGACGCGCGCATGGCGGGCGTGATGATGCCCGTGATGAGCAATTCCGGCAGCGGCAATCAGGGCATCACCTGCACCATGCCCGTGGTGGCCTGCGCCATACGCATGCAGTCCGACGACGAGAAGCTGGCCCGCGCCCTCATGATGAGTCACCTCACGTCCATCCACATCAAGCACCATCTCGGCCGCCTTTCCGCCCACTGCGGGGCCATGGTGGCGGCCACGGCATCGGCCTGCGGCATCGCTCTGCTGCTCGGCGGCGGCCTCAGGGACATGGAGCGCACCGTACGCAACATGGTGGGCAACGTCTCCGGCATGATATGCGACGGAGCGAAAAGCAGCTGCGCCCTCAAGGTGGCCACCGCCGTGAGCGCGGGCATCCAGGCCGTGCTGCTGGCCCTGAACGGCACCGTGGTTCCCGGCAACGAAGGTATCGTCGATGACGACATCGAGGCATGCATCGCCAATCTCGGCCGCCTCGGCTCCACGGGCATGAAGGAAGCCGACAGGGTCATCCTCGACATTATGCTGCACAAGTCCTGAGTTTCCCGCTGCTTCTCCACTCCCATGCCCTCTGTTCCATAAGGCGCAGGGGGCATGTCTTTTCTTTCCGCCGCAGGAACATGCCGCCATACGGCCGATACGTTTTCCGCCCGCCTTTCCTCTGGACAAGCAGAAAACGCTTCTTTATCCTGAAAAGACTTTTTTGCCTGTCCCTGTCATGTACGGGGCAGACTCCTCCCTTCTACGACAAGGATATCCTCATGGGTATGACCGTAACACAGAAGATACTGGCCGCGCACGCCGGGCTTGAAAGCGTGACCGCGGGCCAGCTCATTGAAGCGAAGCTCGATATCGTCATGGGCAACGACATCACCATTGCCCTCGCCGTGCCCGAATTCCGCAAGGCGGGCGCCGAAAAGGTCTTTGACAGGGACAAGGTCGTGGTCGTGCTCGACCACTTCGCCCCGAACAAGGACATCAAGGCCGCCATGCAGTGCAAGGTGTGCCGCGAATTTGCGCGCGAAAACGAACTCACCCACTTCTTCGACGTGGGCCGCATGGGCATCGAGCACGCGCTTCTGCCCGAACAGGGCATCGTGGCCCCCGGCGAAGTCATCATCGGAGGAGACTCCCACACCTGCACCTACGGCGCGCTCGGCGCGTTCTCCACGGGCGTAGGCAGCACCGACCTCGCCATGGGCATGGCCACGGGCGAGAACTGGTTCAAGGTGCCATCCGCCATCCGCTTCAACCTTACCGGCAAACCCGGGAAGTGGGTCTGCGGCAAGGACGTGATGCTGCACATCATCGGTCTCATCGGCGTGGACGGCGCGCTCTACAGCTCCATGGAATTTTCCGGCGACGGCGTGGCGAACCTCTCCATGGACGACCGCTTCTCCATGACCAACATGGCCATAGAGGCCGGAGCCAAGAACGCCACCTTCCCCGTGGACGACATCTGCCGCGCCTACCTTGCCGCGCACTGTGCGAAGAGCTGGACCGCCTACGAAGCGGACGAGGACGCCGAATACGAGAAGACCATCGATATCGACCTCTCCTCCATCCGTCCCACCGTGGCCTTCCCGCACCTGCCCTCCAACACCCGCACCATCGACGAGGTGGGCGACATAGAGCTCGACCAGGTGTTCATCGGCTCCTGCACCAACGGCCGCATGGAAGACATGGCCATGGCCGCAAGCATCCTGAAAGGGCGGAAAATCAGCGACCATGTGCGCGTCATCGTCATTCCCGCCACGCCTTCCATCTACATGGAATGCATGGAGAAAGGGTATATACGAACCTTCATGGAAGCGGGCTGCGCGGTGAGCACCCCCACCTGCGGCGCGTGCCTCGGCGGTCACATGGGCATACTCGCCGCCGGGGAAAAATGCCTTTCCACCACCAACCGCAACTTCGTGGGCCGCATGGGACATGTGGAATCGGAAGTCTATCTGTGCAGCCCGGCCGTGGCGGCCGCTTCTGCCGTAGCGGGGCGCATCGTCAGCCCTGAGGCCATCATGAACAAGGAAGGAGAGGACTGATGCAGAACGCGCACGGCAAAGCCTTTGTTTTCGGCGACGACGTCAATACCGACGTCATTCTCCCCGGCAAGTATCTCAACGTCACGGACCCGAAGGAACTGGCCTCCCACTGCATGGAATCGGAAGACCCGGATTTCGTGGAGAAGGCCCGCCCCGGGGACATCATGGTGGCGCACAAAAACTTCGGCTGCGGCTCCTCCCGCGAGCACGCGCCCCTGTCCATCAAGTACCTCGGCATCTCCTGCGTCATCGCATCCACCTTCGCCCGCATCTTCTTCCGCAACGCCCTCAACATCGGCCTTCCCATTCTGGAATGTGACGAGGCTGCGGAAAACATCCATGAGGGTGATACGGTAAGCGTCGATTTCGAGACCGGCGTCATCACCAACGAAACCACGGGCAGGACTTTTCAGGCTGCCCCCTTCCCGCCCTTCATGCAGAACCTTATTGCCTGCGGCGGGCTGGTGAACTACTCGAAGACCAAGATAGAGGCCCTGCGCGCCGGACACTGAGAGTCTCTTCCGGAAGACGGCGCTCCTTCCCCTGAGGCGCATTTCCCCCAAAAAAACGGACGGAAAAGCCGGACACCCGGCGATTCCGGCAACTTCTTTCCCTTCTATAAGGATGATATCATGGCAACCTATCACATCGCAGTCATTCCCGGCGACGGCATCGGTCCGGAAATCGTCACCGAAGCCCTCAAGGTTCTGGAAAAGGTCGGGCAGAAGTTCGGCCATGAATTCGTGTTCACGCATCTGCTCATGGGCGGCGCGGCCTACGACGCCGTGGGTACCTGTTTCCCCGAAGACACCGTGACCGTCTGCAAAAAGAACGACGCCGTACTGCTCGGCGCGGTGGGCGGCCCCAAGTGGGACAACCTCCCCGGCCCCGAGCGTCCGGAAAAGGCACTGCTCAAAATCCGCGAAGGCCTCGGCCTTTACGCCAACCTGCGCCCGGCCATCATGCACAGGGCGCTGAGCGGCGCCTGCCCCATCAAGCATGAGAACATCGGCGACAGCATGGACATCCTCATCGTGCGCGAGCTTACCGGCGGCATCTACTTCGGCGAACACGGCTGGAGAGACGGCAAATACGGTCAGGAGGCCTATGACGTGGAACGTTACAGCGAGATGGAAATCCGCCGCATCGCCAGGGTGGCCTTCAACGCGGCCATGGCCCGCAGGAAGAACCTCGTGAGCGTGGACAAGTCCAACGTGCTGGAAACCTCCCGCCTGTGGAGACGCGTAGTCAATGAAATGAGCGCCGACTACCCGGAAGTGACCGTGTCCCACATGTATGTGGATAACGCTGCCATGCAGCTTGTCTATCGTCCCGGCCAGTTCGACGTGATTCTCACCTCCAACATGTTCGGCGACATCCTTTCCGACGAAGCCAGCATGATTACCGGTTCCCTCGGCATGCTGCCCTCCGCGAGCCTCGCCGACGGTTCCTTCGGCCTCTACGAGCCGAGCCACGGTTCCGCTCCCGACATCGCGGGCAGGAATATCGCCAACCCCCTCGCCACCATCCTGTCCGTGTCCATGATGCTGCGCTACAGCTTCGGTCTTGAACAGGAGGCCGCCGCCATCGACAACGCGGTGACCGCCGTACTTGAAGCAGGTATCCGCACTGCCGACATCGCCGAAAGCGGCGTGACTCCCGTGTCCACCACCGACATGGGCAAAGCCGTCTGCGACAGAATCTGACGAATCACCGTCACCTCATGAAAACAGGCAGGAGTCCCCTCAGCGACTTCTGCCTGTTTTTTTCCGTCAGAATTCCAGCGGCCCGGCCGTCCATGGAAAAGCGGTACCGCAGGCTGAATATGAAGAGAAGCAGACTTACGAAACCGCCTTCCACGGCATGGCCTCTTCTCCCCCCTTCATCAACGCTTCCGTTTCCGCGAGGGAACGGCGCATGGCCTGCACCTTTTCCGCATAATGCCTGCGCTTTCTGCCGAAAAGCGCCAGAGAAAGCAGCTTATACCACAGATAACGCTTCTTCTGCCCGGCATATCCTGCCACGCTGCGGGTGCAATCCTGCCTGCACGCTTCCATGATTTCTTCCGCATACGGGCATTTCACGGCATACTTCCAGAAATGCCGGGAGGCCTCTCTGAAGGCGCCCCCTTTCAGCCATGGTTTGCCGCCGCCGGGATAATGCACGATGACCGGGTGGCGCAGGGCCTCGTCACCGCCTTCCACGGAAGCGTACAGCTCCCTGTTCTGCCACATGGAATTAAACTTCGGCGAGAGATAACGGACCCTGCCGTAGAACAGACTGTTGAGCACATCCTGGTCGTGGTGCTTGGTCCCCTTGAGCTCCGCCTGCTCCATGAAGAACGACAGAGAGAAGTCCCGGCGAATCATCTCCAGATTCAGCACAAGCACGCCCGAATTGAAATACGCGCCGGTATCCTCCATCTGGAGCACCTGCTGAACATGCCGCCGAAAACTCATGCTCATGTCGCGGATGATGTTGTAGTCTTTGACGACGGCGGCATAATATTCCGAAACATCGGTATGGTAGAGACCGGCGATGTCCTCAAGAAGAACCGTATCCCCGTCGATGTATAACACCTTGCCGTAATCCTTCATGAGCTCGGGGATGAACAGTCTGTAATAGGCTGCCAGAGAAAGCCTGTGCCCGGTCTTCAGCCTGCTCATGTCAAATCTTCTCAGAAACGGTTCCACATCCTGCACCCGGATGGAAATGTTCTCCTTTCCTTTTGCCGTCGAACGAAGAAGCTCCGTATAGGTTTCACTGAACTTGCTGGCAAGGACAACGATGTCATAACACTCATCGTCGGAAGCATTCTCCACGATGGACTGGACACAGACGACAAGCGGTATGAAGAATCCTTCATCCGCACCGAAGACAATGGGAACTGCCCGCTCAAAAACGGGAGACAGTATGGAATTCTCTGCCATGTTCTCCCCCAGCACTCTGGATTGCGTGCATCTGCACGAAAAAAACATGTCATGCCGTCATTGCAGATGGCGGCATCATGTGTCTTGTGTTCTGAGAAGGCGTACGGCCTCGCTGACAAAACGGAGAACCGCCTCACGCTCCTTCTGCCTCAGCGGACGGAGCAGTTCCATGACGGCCTGAGTCTGAGTCTGCAAGTCTCCGTCACCGTCCGTGAGGAGCTCCGTCACCGAACAGCCGTACATATCGGCAAACTGCTGAAGCCTCTCAAGATTGAGCACGATTTTCCCGCTCTCCATGCGGGATACGCTTTCCTTCTCCACGGAAAGCCTCTCCGCAACCTGGGCCTGTGTGAGTCCGGCCGCTCTGCGTCTGCGTGCAATATTTCCGGCCACCAGCGCGACGATGTTTTGCCCGGCCATGCCATCCCGCCTCATTCAAGAACTAAGAATATTTAAGGATAGCAAAATTATTCGTTATAAAAATTAACATTATATATCATTTTTTAATGATATATAACGCAACAAAAAATATCTCTGCGCATCTGCTCTCGGTGCGCTCCCGGAGGGGGGGCATGTTTTTTTCATCCATAACACATAGGAATTACAAATACTTATGCAGCGTTCTTGCCCTAGGTATCATTCTCCTGCTGCCTGTCCACCTTCTCTGGTTTGCCCAAACTCCCGTATGGTATCCTCTGCGCTGTTTTCTCAATGGTCTGCCCGTCACTCTTTTCTTCTTCATCCCTGCCCTGCTCTGGAAACCTCTGGCAAAACCATGGCTCACAGGCATGACGGCGCTGCTGCTTGTGCCCGCCGTTCTTGCGGGCATGCATCTTTTCTATTACCAGGCTACCATCTCCCAGCAGTCCCTGTTTGCCATCTTTGAAAGCAATCTCAGTGAGTCGGCAGAATTTCTCCTCTCTCAGTTCTCCCTCTCTGCCCTGCTCTATCTGCTGATTCTGCTTCTCCTCCCCCTGATGCTGCTGCGGAAAGCGCTGAAGGCTTCCCGAGAGGGAGACTTTCGTGCGGCACGCCTTGCAGCAGTGCTGCTCATTGTAGCAGCCGGCCTACTGTTCGCTTCCGGCAAACTGGCAAGACTGGCCAAGGACAATATCGCCTGCCAGGTGGTCAAAAGCTGCCAGGCCTATCGTCAAAGTGTGAAAGACCTTGAAGAATACCTTGAAAAGGCCGCAACTCTCCGTGCTCCGGGCGTTGTCTGCGAAACGCAGGAGCCCGTTACCCTTGTCGTGCTTATCGGCGAGTCTTCAAGCCGTCATCACTGGGGATTGTACGGCTACTTCCGGAATACCACGCCCAGACTTTCAAACATGAAGGATGAACTCTTCATCTTCGATGATTCCATCAGTCCCTTTGGCCGTACCACGCTCAGCGTGGCGGCGGCGCTTACCTGTACACAGGTACCGGACGTCGGAGATATTCCTCTTGTCACGGTGTTCCGACAGGCCGGCTTTGAAACGGTGTGGATTTCCAATCAGAGCACCGTGGACGATACCAATATGATAGTGCGCCTCATTTCCGGGGCGGACAGAAAAATTTATCTGAACAAGGGCGGGGATCAGGCCTACGCCCGCTCCTATGATGAAAAAATTCTGAAGACGCTGGACGAAATTCTTTCCCGGAATAGCAGCACGGGCAAAAGAGTCATTTTCGTCCATACCATGGGCTCTCACGTCAACTACGCCTCACGTTATCCTGATGAATTCGATATGTTCACCGATGATGACGACATTATAGAAAAACCGTGGTTCACGAGAAAGGCAAAAAAGTATATTAACACCTATGATAACAGTATTCTCTATACCGACCACATCATCGCTTCCGTCATCGAAAAGCTGAAAACCGTTCCCGGCGGCGCCATGCTTTTCTTTTCCGACCACGGAGAGGAAGTCTTCGATACCAGAAGCCATCACGGCCATCATGATTCCGTGGCATCGCGCTACTATGTGGACATTCCTTTCCTCTTCTGGCTCTCGGATTCCTATCGAGCTACGCTTGCCGCCGATACTCTGAGCCTCTGGGAAAAGGCCCGTACAACGCCTTTCGTCAACGATGCGGCACCCTACATCATACTGGATTTGTGCCGTATTTCCTTTCAGTCGCCATACATGAAGAAATCTCCGCTTTCCCCGGACTTCTCGCCCGTACCGAGAATCATACATGGTGTGGACTATGATTTGCGCTATCCGGGTAAGGCCGGTCTGAAGGAACCTGTCCCTTCCCGTTGAGAAGCACCCACTCTTTACGAACAAACAACAAAAAGAGCCATCTTGCCCGTGCAGAAAAACGTCACGATGTTTTCTGCACGGGCGTTTCTTTTTCGGCCTCGCCTCCGTCTGGAGGCTCCGCCCTCTGCGGTCTTGCCAAGACCGCGTAAAAGCTTATCTATAGAAGAAGGCCCCGCGGCCATATCATTCAACATGAGGACACCATGTCAGATTCTTGTGAAGACGCACCGAAACCGAACCTGCAGGTAGCCGCCCGCGTGGAGGAACTTCTGCGCGAACAGCTCGAAGAAATGGGGGTGAATCCCCGCAAGCTCTCTCCGGAAGAGATCGCCGCCAACATGGCCTGCCATATCGCGCCGGACAACAGCATGACCTACCTGTGGAAGGACGAACCCATCCTGTACGTCACGCCGGAACGGCGCGAGCGCGACGGGGAATCCTCCGTACTCTGGCGCATGTTCACGAAAGACGACATGCCCCCTTCCTCCGACCCATCCTGAGGCCACCCATGAACATTCTCGACACCATAGGGCATACTCCGCTCATTTTTCTGAACAGCGTTTCCGCCCGTCTTCCCGCCAGAATCCATGTCAAATACGAAGCCCGCAATCCCGGCGGGTCCATCAAGGACAGGGCGGCGCTCGGCTATCTGAAGGCCGCCCTGCAGGAAGGACTTGCCCCCGGCGGGACCGTGGTGGAGGCAACAAGCGGCAACCTCGGCATTGGGCTTACCGTGGCATGCAGAAAAATGGGACTGCGGCTCATCCTCACCATGCCTTCCTCGGCCAGCAGCGAACGCATCGCCCTTCTGCGCGCCATGGGGGCCGAAGTGGAGCTTACCCCTGCGGAAAGAGGCATGCAGGGCGCGCAGGAAAAGGTGGAAGAACTGCTCTCGTCCCTGCCCGGCGCCTTCCGCCCCAACCAGTTCAGCAATCCCGTGGGTCCGCGCGTACATTACGAGACCACGGGTGCGGAAATTCTCGAAGACTGCCGTAAGGAAGGCTTCTCTCCCTGCGCCTTCGTGGCCGGCGTGGGTTCCGGCGCCACGGTGACGGGCGTGAGCCGCCGTCTGAAGGAAGCTGATGCCTCCATCTTCTGCGCCGCCGTGGAGCCCGCGGAATCTCCGGTGCTCTCCGGGGGGTGCGCGGGAGCGCACGGCATACAGGGCATAGGGGCGAACTTCGTGCCCGTCGTCTTCGACCGCTCCGTCATCGACGAAATTCTCACCGTGAGCACCGAAGAAGCCATGGAAACGGCCCGCATGCTCATGAGCGAGGAATCGTTGAGCTGCGGTATCACCACCGGCGCCAACGTGCGCGCGGCCATGAACCTTGCCATGCGCCCCGAGTTCGCAGGCAGGGACATCGTCACCATTGCGCCGGATACCGGCGAACGCTATCTTTCCACTCCCCTCTTTTCCAAGGACTGAGCCCTCATGAACTCCTGCTGCCCCGCCCCTGACAAGGAAGTTGCCATTTCCCGCATGCGTGAACTCGACGAGGTGACCGACGCCCTGTGCCGTCCGGAATCCCTGTCCACCGTGCTCAACTCCAAGGACTGCTCCACGCCCCTGCCATCCTATGACGCGCTTAAAGAAATGATGGAACGTCTGAAGGCGGTACTCTTCCCCGGCTACTTCGGCCCCTCGCAGGTGCACCGCGAATCACTGCGCTATCACCTTGCCGCCAATCTCGACTCCATCTTCCGCCTGCTCAGCGAGCAGATACGGCGCGGAGGCTGCTTTGCCTGCGCCGACTATGTGAACGACTGCCGCGGCTGCGACGTGGCCTCGAAGGAAATGGCCATGAAATTCATGCAGCGCATCCCCGCCATACGCGACATGCTTGCCGAAGACGCCCGCGCCGCCTATGAAGGCGACCCAGCGGCTACGAGTCCCGGGGAAACCGTGTTCTGCTATCCTTCCATGCTCACCATGATTCATCACCGCATCGCGCACGAGCTCTACGCCCTTCATGTGCCCATCATTCCGCGCATCATTGGGGAAATGGCCCATTCGCGCACAGGCATCGACATTCATCCCGGGGCGCAGATTGGTGAAAACTTCTTCATCGACCACGGCACCGGCGTGGTCATCGGCGAAACATGCATCATCGGCAAGGGATGCCGCCTGTATCAGGGAGTCACCCTCGGCGCGCTTTCCTTCTCCAAGAACGCCGACGGCACACTGGTAAAGGGTATTCCCCGCCATCCCATTCTGGAAGATAATGTCACGGTGTACGCCGGGGCCTCCATTCTCGGCCGCATCACCATAGGCAAGGGATCGGTCATCGGCGGCAACGTGTGGCTTACCCACAGCGTGCCCGAAGGCAGCCGCATCGTGCAGAGCGGCGCCAAAGCCAAACCGGGTGAAGTCCTCACCGGCAAGAACGAAAAGGCCTGAGCGCGCCGCCGGCAAGCCGCCTTCCTGCCACGCATACGGCAGAAGACGCCCGCCCCATCGGCATGACGAACACGGAAGGAAGTTTCCCACTCCGGGAAACTTCCTTCTTTTCTGCCATGCTCCCGTCACATTTTCTCGTCATAGTGGACGGGAAAAGGAGCAGCTATGACGATGACAACTTCTCTTCGCGCCGTCGTTGCCGGGGGCGGAAGCTGGGGTACGGCCCTCTCTCATGTCCTGGCCACGGCCGGACACGAAACCACCCTTGTCCTGCGCGACGAACAGGTGGCGCGCGCCGTCAACGAGCGGCATGAAAACCCGCGCTACCTTCCCGGCAGGTCTCTGCACCGGGGCGTGACGGCCACCACGGACCCGCATGCGCTGCAACGGTGCGACGTGCTGGTACTCGCCGTTCCCTGTCAGCATCAGAGAAGCTGGCTGCAGAGCATGAAGACGCTCATTCCCGCAAACGCCGTCGTCGTCAACGCATCCAAGGGGCTGGAAAACGGTACCTGCCTGCCCATGAGCCGCGTTCTGGCGGAGGAACTGCCCCACCTTGCCGCGCGCTGCGCCGTACTCTCCGGCCCTTCCTTTGCCGCGGATGTCATGGACGGCCAGCCCACCGCCGTGGTGCTCGGCTGTGAAGACGAGGAGCTCGGCTCCAGACTGCGCGCTCTTTTCTCCACGCCCTTTTTCCGCTGCTATTCCAGCACCGACGTCACGGGCGTGGAAATGGGCGGAGCGCTCAAGAACGTCATGGCCATCGCCGCCGGCGTCTGCACGGGGCTGGGATTTCGCGCCAACGCAAGCGCCGCTCTCGTCACGCGGGGCCTTGCGGAGCTGAGCCGCATCGGCGTTGCCATGGGCGCCAAGCCTCTTACTTTCATGGGACTTTCCGGTCTGGGCGACCTCGTGCTCACCTGCATGGGCGGACTTTCCCGTAACCGGCAGGTAGGCGAACGGCTCGGCCGGGGAGAAAAGCTTGAGGACATCGTCGCCTCCCTCGGCATGGTGGCCGAAGGCGTGAAGACGGCGGGAGCGGCCCGCATGCTCGCCTCCCGCTTCCAGCTCTCCGCGCCCGTGACCGAGGCGGTATGCCGCATCCTGCACGAGGGCGCAAGCCCGGCCACGGCCGTGCGCGAACTCATGGAACGCCCTTTGAAGGAGGAATAATCTACTCTCTGCCGGACGAGGCGCTCTTCATGCGCGTGATGTTCCTGTGCGGAGGCTCTCCGAACAGACGCTTGTATTCCCGGTTGAACTGCGTGGGGCTTTCATACCCCACGGCAAGACCGGCGCTTGCCGCGTCCACGCGCTCGGTGAGCATGAGCCGCTGCGCCTCGATGAGACGCAGTCGCTTGTGAAACTGCAGCGGACTCAGACTGGTCACTTCCTTGAAATGCCGATGAAAGGTGGATGTGGCCATGTTCACCCGGCGGGCCAGTTCCTCCACCTGAAGAGGAGAACGGTAGTTGTCGCGCAGCCACGTCACGGCCTGCGCTATCTGCATGCTGAGCGAGCCCAGCGTATGGAAACGGCGCAGAAATTCCCCCTGCTCCCCTATAAGCATGCGGTAATAGATTTCCCTGATGATCATGGGGGCGAGTACCGGTATCTGTTCGGGACTGTCCAGAAGGTCCACAAGACGGGAAAACGCATCCAGCACCGATATATTGACGTCCGCCACGGAAACGCCGCGCAGACAGTTTTCGGCCCCGTCTGCGGCGGGAAGCGGCACCTCCGCCGCAAGACGGGTGAGCATGAACCTGTCCACCTCCAGCGAAACGCACAGAAACGGCGCATCTTCCGTCCCTTCCACCACATAGAAGGAACTCGGCACGTCCACGCCCACCACAAGACACTGCCCCTCGCCATAGACGTATTCTTCCATGCCGATGATGGATTTCTTCTTTCCCTGAAGCATGATGCCTATGCTGGGTCTGTACAGGCTGCTTTCCAGAATGTCGTGCGCCAGACGACGCGACATGAACATCCCGGGAATGGCCGTTTTCCGAAGACCGGCTTCAGGCATATGGCGCAGAACCTTCTCCTTGAGCCTGTCATTGATACGCTTCCATTCATCCATAACGCACCTCCCGTCATGCTCCCTGCGACGCCTGTCATCATTCATGATACCTGCATCCTACGCCGGAAAAGCCCTTCTCCCTAGATACGTTTGCCTCTTATTCTTGCCTGATTCTCTCACCGTCCATGCGGAAAGTCCATTTCGACAAACGCGGCTTTTTCGTCTAAAAAGGGGCTGCCTCATCACTTCAGGAAGGTAGCCGTGGAACTTTCTCTCGCCATTCTCGTCATTCTGTGTGTGTTCTTCTTTCTTGCCGGGTTCGTGGATTCCGTGGCCGGGGGCGGCGGGCTCATTTCCACCCCCGCGCTGCTGCTGTGCGGCGTGCCTCCGCACATGGCGCTCGGGACGGGCAAATTCGCCAGCACTCTCGGCTCCCTGACTTCGCTCTGGACCTTTGCGCGCAATCATCTGGTCGTACTGCGCATAGCTCCGGCCGGCTTTGTCTCGGCCTTTCTCGGCGGCATGGCGGGTTCAGCCCTCGCCATGCACATAGACAGCGCCATGCTGGGGAAGCTCCTGGTCTTCCTTCTGCCCGTGGGCATGGCCATCTCCCTGTTTTCCGGCAGACTGGTCTCCACGGAAGGCGAACTGCCGGAACGGCATCTGTGGATTCGCGTCATTCTGATGGGCTTTTTCATCGGCGGCTACGACGGCTTCTTCGGGCCGGGCACGGGGAGCTTCTTCATCATCGCCCAGCACATCATACTGCACATGGGACTCGTCCGGGCCTCGGCCACGGCCAAGGTCTTCAACCTCGCTTCCAACGCCGGAGCCTTCGCCGTATTCGCCTCCGGCGGAGTCACGCTCTTCAGCCTGGGCATTCCTCTTGCCGTAGCCAATATTCTCGGCAATCAGCTCGGGACACGCCTGGCCATCCGCATAGGAACGCGCATGGTCAGAAATTTTCTCTATGTGACGCTTTCTCTGCTGCTTTCCACCCTTGCCTATCGCTTCTTTCTTTCTTAATATTCAAAAAAAACGCGGAACATTTTCGTAAGCGCCCCGGCCTTTTTCGTGACGATGGCGTGCACCTTCATCAAACCATCGACAAAATTATCATATATTCATAAATAATAACCTGTAATAATCATCATAATATATACAAATTGTTTCTGATTTTATACAAATAATATTAAAAATATATGTATTATCATTTATATGTATCCATAAAAATCGTTATTCATCATAAATTCTGCCGGAATTCCGGTATTTCTTCCACTCTCAACAGTCCAAAGGATAGCCATGCTCTTCATCGAGAAATGTAAGGAGTCCGTGATATCGGTGGTTCCGATAGTCATTCTGGTACTCCTGCTTCACCTGACCGTCGCGCCGCTCGGCGACGCCCTGCCGCGCTTTCTCGCCGGGGCCGTG
>CASFUJ010000035.1 GCA_949297645.1 uncultured Desulfovibrionaceae bacterium | reverse complement strand
AAAAACGTTGCCGTCAGCGCGCGGCGCTCACGGCATAGCTCAAAAGCGTTTCCAGAAGCTCGCCGAACGCCATACCCGCCGCCGCGGCCTCCTTGGGCACGAGGCTGGCCCCGGTCATGCCGGGCAGGGTGTTCACTTCCAGCACGAAAAGCTCGCCGTCCTCACGCAGGCGAAAATCGGTGCGGCTGTAGCCGGAAAGCCCGAGAGCGCGGTGCGCCGCAAGGGAGGCTTCCTGAATTTTCGCCGTCGTTTCCGCATCAAGAGGCGCGGGACAGAGCTCCGCGGCTCCATCGGGAGCGTACTTGTCGTGAAAATCGAAAAATTCCCTTCTGGGCACGATGAGCACGGGCGGCAGCGCCGTTTCCTCACCGGGAAGCCCCGTCACGCCGCAGGTGACTTCCTGTCCGGGAATGAGCTCTTCCACCAGCACTTCCTGATGCCGGGAAAAGAGCGTATCCAGGGCGTTTCGCATCTGCTCATCGTTCTCCACCCGGAAAAGGTCGATGCTGGAGCCTCCGGTATTGGACTTGACGAAGAGCGGATACGGCAGAGGACAGCGCCAGTCCGCCCCCGGACGGACGGGCAGAAACACATACGCGGGCGTCTGAATGCCCGCACGGCGGAAGAGAGACTTGCCCGCCGCCTTGTTCAGCGCAAGGAAGGAGCCTGCCGGACCGCTGCCCTGATAGGGGCAGCCCGCCCTTTCGAGCAGCGCCTGCACAAGACCGTCCTCACCGGGCTGTCCGTGCAGGTTGAGAAAGGCCACGTCATGCGCGGCGGCAAGCGCAAGCAGTTTTTCAAAGCCGCCTGAAAGGTCAAACAGCGTCACTTCATGCCCGCGTTCCCGCAGGGCAAGCGCGATGGACTCCGCCCCCTTGAGTGAAATCTCCCGCTCCGTGGACCAGCCCCCGGCCACCAGGAGAATACGCATCTTTTCCATTTAAAGGATACCTACCCTTTCGAATATGGCCTGCTCCACGGCCTGTACATGAGCGTAATTGGCGGCGATGGCGTCCATCTTGTCGGCGCTTACGCCGTAGCGGACAAGAAGGTCGTCGAATCGCTCCTTGACGGAAACCACCTCGGCATGACGCGCACGCTTGTCGGCGTAGGCCACGATGACGGGCAGACGCAAGGGGTCGCGCACATCGTCGAGAGCCGTGCCGCTCCACGGCCATTCCACATGGAAGAGCACGGCCTGCGCCAGCAGGGGATTGCCCGTTTCCTCCCGCACCCAGGCCGCACCGAGCTGGGCGTGACTGCCGCCGTGCCGGATGGTGTAGCTTTTGGCGAGGTCGTGCAGAAGTCCCGCGGCGCGCGCCAGAGGTACGGTAAGCGGCCGCCCTTCGGGCACCACGCCCCGTTCCACCGCGCGGCGGACGATTTCCACGGCCACGCCCGCCACGGTGCGGCAGTGTTCACGGATATGCGGCATGACGGCGTACCTGTCCCACAGGCGGGCGCACTGCCGCTCGTCGGGCACGGCCCACGAGGGGTCGGCCGGAAATTCAAGAGAAGGCAACATGGCGTAACCTCGAAAAAATCAGGAACGGCCGGTATGACCGAAGCCTCCGTCACCGCGTTCCGTTTCGGAAAGCGCGTCCACAGCCACGGGTTCCGGACGGCAGACAGGCTGAAACACGAGCTGGGCGACCCTGTCTCCGCGCTCAAGCACCACCGGTCTGTCGGAGGTGTTGAGCAGCCAGACGATGATTTCGCCCCGGTAGTCGGCATCCACCACGCCCACGCCCTGCGCCACCACAACGCCCTTCACCGCGCCGAGACCGCTGCGGGAATAGATGAATCCCGCCACATCCGGCACGCACGGCTCCACACAGAGGCCCGTGGGCACCTGAAGGCGCTCACCGGGCCTGATAACCACCTCCTCCTCATCGAAGCAGGCGCGCAAATCCATGCCCGCGGCCCCCGGCGTGGCATAGCAGAGCCCTCCGTCGTACACGGAGGATGCATCCCTGAGATAACAGATATGAACACTGGCCATGACCGGAACCTCTCTGAAAGGAAAGAAGGCGGAAAGCTCCGCCGCATGAACCCCGGTGCGTCCGGGAGGAAAAGAATAGCCCGAACAGGTCCGCGGGGCAAGCTCTTCCCTCTCCGGTAAAAACGGAAACGGACGGAACGACCCCGAGCCCGGAAAGCGGGACAGAACAAAAATATCCTCATTCTTCGCATCCTTGACAGAACGGTCGCCTGACACTATCGTCCTTTCTTCGCCGCTTCCGTGCATGAACGCACGGAATATCAGGTTATACGTCCAAGGCTTGTACCTAATATCCACCATCGGGTCCGCCCGGTAAAAACAGGATTGCTAGAATGTCTCGAGTTACATTTGTCGTTGACGGCGAGTTCATGCGCAAGCGCATCATTTCGCTCAAGGCTTTTTATTTCGACGGTCAGGGCATACGCCGTCACTGCCTGTCCCACCTCACCCCCGGCGAAACCGTAGGGCGTATTCTCTTTTATGACGCTCTTCCCTTCACCGGCAAGGGCGAACATCCGCTGAGCGGTCCCATGGATTTCTCCCAGACGCCGCTCATCGCGCGCAAGCAGCAGTTTCTGCAGTCGCTGCGCGTCACGCCCGAAATCACCCTGCGTCTCGGCCGTTCCGCCTGGCAGGCCGGACAGTGGCAGCTCGACGCCAACCGCCTCGGCGAGCTCATGGCCGGGGAAATCAGCGTGAACGACATTGAGGCGGGCGACATCTACCCCGACATCCGTCAGAAGGGTGTGGACATGCTGCTCGGTCTCGATATCGCGGCCCTCGCCTACAAGAAGCAGACCGACCGTCTCGTCATCGTGGCCAACGACGCCGACTACGTTCCGGCCGTGAAGCTGGCCCGCGAAGAAGGCATCAAGGTGGTGCTCGATCCTCTGTGGACGCGCGCGGCGGAAGATCTGCGCGAACATGTGGACTATGTGTGCAACAAGCTGCCCCGGCCGCAGCACGCCAACTACCCGCACGGCATCCACATTTTCGACGACCCCAAGGAATACAACCCCTGCCCTGTCCAGGAAACGCCTGAAAGCGCGGAAGAAGCAGAATAGCACAGCGGCCTGCCCGGACTCCGGACAGGCCTTTTTGCTTATGGCCCAGAAGGAGAAGATATGTGCGGAATTTTCGGCATCGTGGGGCATGAGGATGCCGCAAGGCTGACCTATTTCGGGCTGTACGCCCTGCAGCATCGCGGGCAGGAGAGCGCGGGCATCGCCGCATGGAACGAATCCGAAGGCGCCTGCCAACTGCATGCGGGCATGGGACTCGTGCCGGACGTGTTCCGGGAAGAGGACTTCAGGCTCCTTGCCGGAACCACGGCCATCGGGCATGTGCGCTACTCCACCACGGGCAAGCCGCAGCTTCGCAACGCGCAGCCGCTTCTCGTGCGCGTGAGAAACGGCATACAGATTGCCCTTGCCCACAACGGCAACCTCACCAACGCCGCCGCCCTCCGCCGGGAACTGGAAAACGACGGCTGCATTTTCCAGACCACCATCGACAGCGAAATCTTCGTACACCTCATCGCAAGGGCGCTGTCCGGGGCCTCGCTGGAGCAGGCCATCCTCGCGGCGTGCCGCCGGGTGGAAGGCGCCTACAGTCTGCTCATCATGAGCGAGGGCCGCATCTATGCGGTGCGCGACCCGCACGGATTCCATCCTCTCGCCATGGCGCGCATGGACGGAGCGTGGGTCTTCGCCTCGGAAAGCTGCGCCTTCGACCTGCTCGAGGCCGACTACCTCGGCGAGGTGCAGCCCGGGGAAATGGTCATCGCGGAACCGGGAGCGGAAACGTGCCGCCGCGTGCATCTTCGTGAAGACGCCCTGCCCGTGCGACAGTGCATTTTCGAACTCGTCTATTTCGCAAGGCCGGATTCGCGCATTTTCGGAGAAGACGTGTATCAGTGCCGCAAGTGCATGGGACGCAACCTCATCCGCGAATCCATGGCCGACGCCGAATGTGTCGTTCCCTTCCCGGACTCCGGCATCTACGCCTCTCTCGGCGTGGCGCAGGAAGCGGGCGTGCCCTACGAACACGCGCTCATCCGCAACCACTATGTGGGGCGCACCTTCATCCAGCCTTCCCAGAGCATGCGTCAGTTCAGCGTGCGCGTGAAAATCAATCCCGTGCGCTCCATGATAGAGAACAGACGCCTCTATGTGGTGGACGATTCCATCGTGCGCGGCACCACCATCCGCACGCGCGTGGCCAAGCTGCGCGAACTCGGGGCAAAGGCCGTGCATTTTCGCGTGAGCAGCCCGCCCATCAAGTTCCCCTGCTTCTACGGCATCGACTTTCCCTCCCCCGCCGACCTCATCGCCACGAAGTACACGCCGGAACAGATTGCGGACATGCTGGGCCTCGATTCCCTGCACTACCTCTCTCTCGAAGGGCTTCTCGCCTCCGTGTCCGAGCCCGGACACTACTGCACGGCCTGCTTTACCGGCGACTACCCCACCGCGCTGCCCGAGGTACGGGACAAGATGTCCCTGGAGTATCACCGCAAGGGCGACGTGCGCTTTCAGAGCTGAACCATGATGGAACGTCCCGCGCCTTCCGACATTCCCGCCACTCCCGGCGTCTATCTCTACAAGGACGCCGGGGGCCGCATCATCTATGTGGGCAAGGCCCGCCATCTGCGGCGGCGCGTGCTCTCCTATTTCCGCCCCGCCGACCAGCTCACCGCCAAGACCGCGGCCATGCTCCGGAAGGCGGAAAGCATCGAGTTCCTCACCACGACCTCGGAAAAGGAAGCGCTGCTTCTGGAGGCCAGCCTCATCAAGAAGCATCGTCCGCACTACAACATCTGTCTGCGCGACGACAAGCAGTATGTCATGTTCCGTCTGTCGGAAAAGGAGCCCTTCCCGCGGCTTGAAATCGTGCGGCGCATGAAGCGGCGCGACGGGGCGCGCTATTTCGGGCCGTTCACCTCCGGCCTGGCCGCGCGGGAGACGTGGAAGACCATACACCGCATCTTTCCCCTGCGCCGCTGCTCCGACAGAGCCATGAACAACCGGCAGACGCCCTGCCTCTACCATCACATCCATCTGTGCGCGGCTCCCTGCACCGGGGAAATCACACCCGAAGCCTACGCGGACATGACCCGCCGCGTGGCGCTGCTGCTCTCCGGCAAGTCCACCGAGCTCATCGACCTTTTGAAAAGCGCCATGCTGAAGGCCTCCGACGCGCTTGACTTCGAACGCGCCGCCTCGCTCCGCGACCAGATACGCGCCATAGAAAAAACGGTGGAAAAACAGGCCATCGTGCTGCAGAACGGGGGCGACATGGACGCCCTCGGTCTTGTAAGCCTCCCCGACGGACTGGCCCTCGGCGTGGTCTTCGTCAGGCACGGCCTCGTGCAGGACAGAAGCGCCTACTTCTGGCCGGGCCTCGGACTGGAAGACGCTTCGGAACTTCTGTGGAGCTTTCTCGGACAGTTCTATCATGCGGGGCGCTCCATTCCTCCGCGCATCGTACTGCCCTTCCTGCCGTGGGAGACGGGACTTGCCGCCTCCCTGACCGTGGATTCCCAGAGTGCTCTTGTGACGCCTCACGCCTCCTCCAGCATGGGCTCGCCCTTTCTCGTCGGCGGAGGCGCCACTCCCTGCTTCTGCGGAAAGGACACCCTCACCGGAGAGGGCGACGCGGCAAGGCCCGCCACGCTCATAGAGCAGGCCGCCGCTCTGCTGGAAGAACACGAAAGACGGGAGAAGGCCGTCTCTCCGGAAAAGGACGAGGACGAAAACAGTGCCGAAACGCTGGAAGACGTGCTTGCGGAGCTTCGCGGCGGGCCGGTGCGCCTTGTACTGCCGAAAAACGAAGAGGAGCGCCGCCTGCTGGACATGGCCCGCAGCAACGCCCGCGAGTCCGCCAGAAACAGGAAGGGCGCATCCCTTGCGGAAAAGCTGGCCGAGGTCTTCCGCTTCGACAGACCGGTAAGCCGCGTGGAATGTGCCGACGTGTCCCATACCGGCGGCGAGGCCACCAAGGTGGGCGCCGTGGTGTATGAGGAAGGGCGGCCGCTGAAAGAGGATTACCGGGTATGGAACATCGAAGGGGCGGGAGGAGACGATTACGCCGCCCTGACGCTGTGGGCGAAAAAGCGCCTTGAGCACGGCGAGCCCTGGCCCGACCTGCTGCTCATCGACGGCGGCCGCGGCCAGATTGCCGCGGTGGACAACGTGCTTCGTGAGGAACTCGCCACGGAGGACGGAAGATTGCCCTTCCTTCTGGCGGGCATTGCCAAGGCGCGCGACGAACGCGGCCATGCCGACAGGCGGGCGGGCAACGTGGCCGACCGCATCTTCGTGCCCGGCCGCAGCAATCCTCTGCCGCTGAAGGAAGGCTGTCCGGAACTGCTTTTTCTGCAGGTGGTACGCGACGCCGCGCACGACTTCTCCCTCGGCCGTCACCGGCAGGCCCGCGCGAAAAAGGCCTTCAGCGGAGAATTGCAGCAGCTTCCGGGCATAGGACTTCAGACGGCCCGCCTGCTCTGGGAACACTTCGACTCCGTCTCCGACATGAAGGCCGCCTCCCTCGAAAAACTGGAAGAGCTGCCCGGCATAGGCAGAAAAAAGGCCGAAGCCATCTGGAAAGCCCTGCAGAGCCTGTAGGGGCACGCAGGGCGCATGGAACCATGACGAAACTCCTCTTCAGAAAAAAGCTGACAGAGCAGACTGCACGATGTGCAGTCAGCAAGGC
This sequence comes from uncultured Desulfovibrionaceae bacterium, assembly GCA_949297645.1. Classification (GTDB taxonomy): domain Bacteria; phylum Desulfobacterota; class Desulfovibrionia; order Desulfovibrionales; family Desulfovibrionaceae; genus Mailhella. The sequence continues at coordinate 7,274 of CASFUJ010000035.1, read as the reverse complement.
GGTACTTCCCCCCCTGCCCGATGGCGTCATTTCTGCGCCATAAGGGAACCTTCTTCCGGCCCGCAGAAGCGCAACTCCGCTCCTTCCCCGACCGGAGGAGGAGCACTTTTCCGACCCGCACGGGCACGGGCTGGACGCATTGCCCGGCTGATACATGGCTGACTCCTTTTCCCGCCCTACCCGGCGGCAGAAAACAGGATAAGCACCTCTCTCCGGGCATGCATGAGGTCGCGCCTTCCAGCTCCGAAGGAGACTTGAAACGTGCGTCCTGCACCGTATGAACAGACGGCCGCGCCGCCAGACTGCCTGACGACAGTTCCCGTGCGCCTGCCGGATATCAAGCGAACGCGCCCCTTCTCTGCGATACGTCTTCTTTCGAAGCCCGCCCCGGCCTTCCGCCCTCTCTCGAAGAAGCCGTATGGCCATTCGCCCCCGAACCTGCTATATCTCGCCCCGACATGCGCATCCTTCCGCCGCCGTCCGGAGCTTCGGCCGGGCTCTGCGCACGAACGATGCATACCGCCATTCTCCGACGGAGGGCCCACCCCCTGCCGGACAGCCACAGGAACCGATATGGGCTTTCTTCTCGCGCTGCTCTCTTCCGCCTCGTTCGGGCTCATTCCGCTCTTCAGCCTGCCGCTGATGCAGGACGGCATGTCGCCCGAGTGCGTGCTCTTCTACCGTTTTCTCTTCGGCGCCCTCGCTCTCATGCTCATCATCGTTCTGCGTCATGAAAGACTGGCCGCGCCCGCGCGCGAACTGGGACGCCTGGCGCTCTTCAGCCTCATGTACGCTCTTGCCGCCCTGCTCATGTTCCACGGCTTCCATTATCTTCCGAGCGGCGTGGCGGCCACGCTGCAGTTTCTCTACCCGCTCATGGTCATGCTCATCATGATAGCCTTCTTCCATGAGAAATTCTCCCTGCTCACCGCCTGTTCCGTGGCTCTTGCCATACTGGGAGTGTTCCTTCTCGGCGGCGGCGACGGAGGCGGACACATCAGTCTCACGGGCATAGTCCTGCTCCTGGTCTCGGCGCTTTGCAACTCCGTCTATATCTGCGGCCTGCATGCGGCGCGCATACGCAGCATCTCCGGGCTCAGCATCACCTTCTGGGTGCTTTTCTTCGGCATGTTCGCCGCACTCGTCAACGCCCTCGCCTCCGGCACGTTTCAGGGCCTGCACTCCCCGGCGGAGGCCGCGCTTGCCGTACTTCTCGCCGTCATCACCGCAGCCTTCTCCAACCTCACCCTCGTGCTGGCCATACAGCGCATAGGCTCGACCATGGCCTCCATTCTGGGCGTCATGGAACCTCTCACCGCCGTGGGCGTGGGCATTACTGTCTTCCATGAACCCGCCACGCTGTCCATGATGGCGGGCGTGGCCGTCATCTGTCTTGCCGTCATCCTCGTTCTTGCCGGACCTCTTCTGACAAACCTGCGGCATAAAAGAAGCAACCATCTGAAAAACATATAAAAATTCACCGCCACATGGTAGCCTCGCTCCGAAGAACGGAGACCGTGTTGCACTCTGTTACCGAAGAGCCTTTCCTCTTACCGCCGGCGACATGAAGCGCAACAGTTTGAAACGTGACATGTGCGGGACTTTTTCCTATACACTGAACGTGTGGTCCACATAGCAGTCACCCTCTTCTCCATAAGGAATATACCATGACCAGAAAGACCGTCATCGTTTCTCTCGTCGCTCTCGCCTTTGCCGCCAGCATCCCCGTTTCCGCCATGGCGAATCCCGACTTTCACGGACGCTATCACCGCAACTATCAGAACATGGAAGCCTGTCCCTACCTTCCCCAGTTGACCGAGGAACAGAAGTCGCAGCTCGAAAAATTCCGCAAGGAACACTACGACGCCGTTGCTCCCCTTCGCGACAGCCTCATGGAAAAGCGCATGACCCTGAACGCCCTTTCCCGCAACCCCAACACCAATCCTGCGGAACTTCGTCAGCTTACGGCCGACATCACCAAACTGCGCACCCAGCTGCGCACCGTGAACGAAGAGTTCTTCAACAAGATGGAAAAGGCCGGTCTGCCCTGCCCCGGCTTCCGCAACTACGCGGGCGGCCCCGGCTTCCGTCATCATGACGGCGGCTACGGCCTGCATCAGGGCGGCATGCATCACGGCTACGGCCGCTGATGATGCCGGGAAGAGGCGCATGAAGCGTCCCTTCCCCCAAAAACGGCTTCAGCGTCTCCACGACTCCTTCTCTCCCGGCTCCCCCCGCGGGCATCCCTCTTCTCCGGCTCTTTTACCGGAGTCCCCATGCCCCGGAGGTTCTGACCGACAAGCGCGCGGCTCCTTCCCCGGCCGCGCGCTTTTTTCATGCCGCCGCGTCTCCTCGGAAAAACGCCTTCTCAAAATATTCCCGCCCGCGGCAAAGTGCGGCAGGAAAACTGCGCGTATCCGCAGGGAAAGGATATCGGAACAGGCGGGGAGGAAAGAATGGTCCGGCCTCCCCTGCACACAGGGAAACGGAAAAACATGCGGAGACTATGAGGGACCCTGTACGCACAGAAAGGCCGAACAGACATTTTCCCGCCGAAAGGAGCCCCTCCGCTTCTTTTCATCCCTCGTTCTTATATGCGTCTGCCCCTGCAAGGGTCTTGCGGCAGAGACATGACGCCGGGCGCGCCGAACCAGTCCGGAGAAAAGACAAGGAAGTCCAGGACAAAAAACGTACGGAAAACGTGTTGAAATAAATCCGCGCGCCGTGCCGACAAGCCGCAGATAAAAAAAACGCCCTCCGGGGACGCAGAAAACCGTGGAAAGAAAAGCGTTATCAAACGGCAGCGACGGCCGGGATTCGACGGCAAAAAGAGACCGTACTATGACGCCGTGACGGCCTCCTCCTTCATGGCACGAAGGCCTCCGAGCGCGTACGTCACCATGGCGTCCAGCACCTCTTCCGGTTTTTCCGCAAAGCCCGGCAGAAGCAGCGACTGTACCTTTTCCGGGAAGAGCACGAGAAACATGCAGGGCAGAATCAGCATGGCCGTGGCGTGCCGCGCCCGCTCCGAGCCGGGCGCAAAGCCCGTGATGTCGCAGACAAGACCGTGCACCAGATTCAGCTTGGGCAGGGCCGTTTCCACAAGCGGCGCAGGCAGATGGGCCGAAGGAGAGGCCACTTCCCGCAAAAGCACGGGCAGTCCCCACAATTCCGGAGCCTTCAGCGCCGCGCGCACGGAAAGTTCAAGAAAGGCGCGCAGCTTGTCTTCCGGCGCGCCGCCGGAATCCACAACGGCGCAAAGTTCCTCAAGACTCACGAGCTGCCGGTGCGCTTCCACCAGCACCTCTTCATACAGACCTTCCTTGCCGCCGAAATAGTAGTTGATGGCCGCGCTGTTCACACCGGCCCTTTCGCAGATGTCGCGACTGGTGGCCTTGACGAAGCCCTTTTCGGCAAAGATGTGTCCCGCGGCTTCGAGAACCATACCCCGGGTGGAAAGACCGTCCCTGCGCGGGGCGCTCCTTTTTCTCCGGTAGCTGGCAAACATCTCTTCCATGGCGGAACCATACAATACCATACTTCAAATGTCAAATTCAAACATGAAATTGAACTTTATATTTGACTTTTCAAGGAAAGCTTCCTACCCTGAAAAAAACGACGCATCTCCAACCGTCTCTCTGCCTTCAGGAAAGGGAGTCGATATGAAAAAATTCATTATCCTTTTTGTCCTTCTTCTGCTCGGCGCGTCAGGCTGGTCGGCATGGCGGCTCTACTGCGCCGAAGAGCCTGCGCAGGCTTTGAAGCTGTACGGCAACGTGGATATCCGGCAGGTTTCCCTGGCCTTTGAGCAGGGCGGACGCCTTACGGACGTTCTGGCCGAAGAAGGCGACCTTGTGGAACAGGGCAGGCTGCTTGCCCGTGTGGATGTCACCGGCCTTACGCTGGAAGCGGACAGGCTGCGCGCCCAGATCGCCGCACAGGAGCAGAACCTGCTCAAGATGCGACGCGGCAACAGGCCGGAGGAAATTGCCCGGGCAGAAGCCGCCCTGCGCACGGCCGAAGCCTCGCTGGAGCAGGCGCGCCGCAACGACAACCGCATGGCCAGCCTGCGCCGCGGCAATTCCGTGAGCGAACAGGAGCGCGAAAACGCCCGGACCGCCCTTCGTGTGGCGCAGGGCCAGCGCGACGAGGCCGCCCACGCTCTTGCCCTTCTGCGCGAGGGGTACCGCGCGGAAGATATTGCCATGGCCGCCGCTCAGCTTGACGAGGCGAAGGCGGCGCTGGCCGTCCTTGAACACAACATTTCTCTCGGCAATCTGTATGCGCCCACAAAGGCCTGCGTCACCTCCCGTCTGCTGGAGCCCGGAGACATGGCTTCCTCCGCCACGCCGGTGTTTCTGCTCTCCCTCACCAGCCCCAAGTGGGTGCGCGCCTATGTGACGGAAACGCAGCTCGGACGCATCCGTTCCGGCATGCAGGCGGACATTTTCACCGACTCCTTCCCCGAGGCGGTGCCGGGGCGCGTGGGTTACATTTCGCCCACGGCCGAATTCACGCCCAAGAGCGTCCAGACCGAAGAACTGCGCACCTCCCTGCTGTACGAAGTGCGCATCGTGGCCGAAGACGGGAAGGACCGCCTGCGCCTCGGCATGCCCGTGACCGTGATGGTGCGGGAAGAGGATGTGCCATGAACGACGATGTGACGGATACGGGAGCGCCGCGTCCTGCGCCCGATGAAGCCTTTGTGGTGCGCGCAAGAACACTCACCCGCGTCTTTGCCGCAAAGGGTTCTTCCGTCACGGCCCTCTCCGGGCTGAATCTCGACATTCCCGCCGGACGCATGACAGCCCTCGTCGGGCCGGACGGCGCGGGCAAAACCACCTTCCTGCGCATGCTCTGCGGCCTTCTCGCGCCCACCTCGGGCTCGCTTCTGGTGCTGGGCCGGGACGCCTCGAGGGAGGCGCAGGACATTCAGAACCGCATCAGCTACATGCCGCAGCGCTTCGGTCTGTACGAAGATTTGAGCGTGCAGGAAAACATGACCCTCTACGCCGATCTGCACGGCGTTCCCGGTCCGGTGAGAAAGGAGCGCTTTGCCCGCCTGCTGGAGATGACCGATCTTTCCCGCTTCACGGCACGGCCTGCGGGCAAACTCTCCGGCGGCATGAAGCAGAAGCTGGCGCTGGCCTGCACGCTGGTGCGCTCCCCGGAGCTGCTGCTTCTGGACGAGCCTTCCGTCGGCGTGGACCCTCTTTCCCGGCGGGAACTGTGGGGCATCATCACGAAGATGGTCGCAAAGGAGCATCTTTCCGTCCTCGTGAGTACGGCGTACATGGACGAGGCCGAGCGCTGCTCCCATGTGCTGGTGCTGCACGAAGGGCGTATTCTGGCGCAGGGTTCGCCCCAAGAACTGCGCGCCCTTACGGAAGGGCTCTGTTATGAGGCCGACCTTCCCGCCGGCATGAAGGCCCGTCATCTTCAGGCCCGGCTGCTGGATCGGCCGTCCCTCATCATGGACGCCGTGCCCGAAGGCAGGCGAGTGCGCTTCGTTGTTGCTCCCGAATGCGGAAAAGAAGCTCTGCCGTCCGCGCTCTTCACGCCCCCCTCCCCGCTTTCTCCGACGATCTGCCGTGCTGTTCCCCCGCGCCTTGAAGACAGTTTCATGTTTCTGCTCCGGCACAGGGAGGAGTCCGTATCCTCCATGTCCGAAGCCGTGACGGAAGAAACGCCGACCGCCGCCTTGTCGGAAACGGAGGCGGAAACCGTCATCGAAGTGCGCGACCTCGTGCGCCGCTTCGGCTCCTTCACCGCCGTGGCCAGCACGTCCTTCACGGTACGAAGGGGAGAAGTGTTCGGACTTCTCGGCCCCAACGGCGCGGGCAAGACCACCACGTTCCGCATGCTCTGCGGTCTTCTGCCCGCCACAAGCGGTTACCTGCGCGTGGCCGGAGAGGACCTGCGCAGAGCCGCGGCGCAGGCCCGCACCCGCGTAGGCTACGTTTCCCAGAAATTCTCCCTGTACGGCAACCTTTCCGTACTCGAGAACCTGCACTTCTTCGGCGCCGTGTACGGCATGGGCCCCTTCGCCCTGCGCCGCCGCATCCGCGAGGTTCTCGAACAATTCGACCTTGCGGGGCATGAACACGAAATGAGCGGCGCGCTGCCCGGAGGCTTCAAGCAGCGCCTGTCCATGGCCGTAGGCATGCTGCACAGACCGGATATCCTCTTTCTCGACGAACCCACGAGCGGCATCGACCCGCTGGCCCGCCGCGTGTTCTGGCGACGCATCACCTCGCTCTCGGACGAAGGCACCACCATCATCATCACCACGCATTTCATGGAAGAGGCCGAATACTGCGACCGCATGCTCATTCAGGACGCCGGGCGCGTACTGGCCCTGGGCACGCCGGACGAAGTGCGCATGCAGGGAGGCGACGCGCCTTCCATGGAAGAGGCCTTCATCCGCATCGTGGAACATTCCCGCGCAGAACGGGCCGCAAAGGAGGGCGCATGAACGCTTTTCTCCGCCGCCTCGCGGCGCTCACCGTCAAGGAACTGCGTCAGATTTCCAGAGACCCGAGCAGCATCACGATAGGGCTTGTGCTGCCCATCATCCTCATTCTCATTTTCGGCTACGGGCTTTCACTGGACGTGAAGAACATTCCCCTGGCCGTGGTCATGGAACAATCCTCCCCCGCCGTGCGCGACGCTCTCTCCGGCCTGAACGGCTCCCGTTACTTCTCCCCGTACTACGTCGCCTCCATGCACGAAGCCGAGGAGCTTCTGAGACTCCGCGAGGTGGACGCCATACTGCGCACCGCAAGCGATTTCGACAGCCGGTATGAAAAAGGCGACGCCCGGGTGCAGCTCATTCTGCACGGCGTGGACTCCACCACGGCCACGCTCATCGGTCAATATACCAGCGCGCTTCTTTCCCTGCGCCTTCAGAGCGCGCTGGACAGAAGCGGACTTTCCGCGGAAGTCTCGGGGAAAAAAGGCTCCGCCGTTCTTCAGAGCCGCATCTGGTTCAACGAGGCGGCCGACAGCACCTGGTACCTGGTGCCGGGACTCATCGTCATCATCATGACCCTGGTGGGCGCCTTTCTCACCGCCCTCATCATGGCCAGAGAATGGGAGCGCGGCACCCTCGAATCCCTGTTCGTCTCTCCCGTGGGCCGGGCGGAAATTCTGCTTTCCAAAATCATTCCCTACTTTCTGCTGGGCATGGCAGGCCTTCTGCTGTGCCTTGCCGCGGCGCGCTGGCTCTTCGACGTGCCCATGCGGGGGAGCATGCCGGTTTTTCTGTTGTGCTC
>CASFUJ010000034.1 GCA_949297645.1 uncultured Desulfovibrionaceae bacterium | reverse complement strand
CGACGGCAGAAGCTGGACCTTCGTGCAGATTGCCGGACTCATCGCCCGCCGCATCGTGCCCCATGCCGAGCAGGGTGATACTCTTTGCCGCGGACAGCGCTTCGGCATGATACGTTTCGGCTCCCGCGTTGACGTCTATCTTCCCGCCGACTATAATCCTGCGGTCCGTATCGGTGAACAGGTCTTTGCCGGCCAGACGGTTCTGGCCAGAAAGGCCGCTTCCGAAGAAGCGTAAGAGAGGCTCCCATGCGCGATCCCAACAAGCCAGTCCCCCGCGGCGTCTATATTCTGCCCAATCTTTTCACGACCGCCAGCCTTTTTGCGGGCTTTTTCAGCATCATTCTCGCCTTCAACCGCCATTTCGACATGGCGGCATGGGCCATTCTCGTCGGCGCCGCCATGGACGGCCTTGACGGCAAGGTGGCCCGCCTCACCGGTACGGCCAGTCAGTTCGGCATAGAATACGATTCTCTGGCCGACGACGTGACCTTCGGCGTGGCTCCGGGCATGCTGGCCTATGCCTGGCAGCTGCACGAGTTCGGCCGCCTCGGCCTTGCCGTGGCCTTTCTCTTCTGCGGCTGCGCGGCGCTGCGCCTTGCGCGCTTCAACGTGGGTGTATCCACCACGTCCAAGCGTTTCTTCGTGGGCCTGCCCAGCCCGGCCTGCGCCTGCGTACTGGCCACCTTCGTGCTGTTCATGCCCTATTACCCCGACGCGCTCACGCCCATACTGCCGGGGCTCACGCTGATCATGTCCGTCATCGTGCCCCTGCTCATGGTCAGCCGCGTACGCTACTTCTCCTTCAAGGAATTCGGCTTCATCAAGGCCCATCCCTTCCAGACCATGGTAGCCACGCTCATCGTGCTCAGCATGGTCTTCTCCCTGCCGCGCCTGTTCTGCTTCCTCATTCTCATGGCCTACGTCATCTCCGGCCCGGCCTACACTTTCATACTGCGCAAAAGAGGCCGCCAGCTCGACCCTGAAGCGGCCGACGCCGCAAAGGCTGCCGCACGCAAGGCGGAAGAACAGAAAACGGCCGGATAGCCGCCCCCTGTTCCAGTATCACATGAAGAGGCCGTCTCCTTTCGGGAGACGGCCTCTTTTACATTCATACGCAGGAACCGCCGACACGCTGAACAAAGGAATTTCCGCCCCGCGGCGAGGCGTTTCTCACACGCGACAAGATGACGAACGGAAAGGCGTGACAGACGACGTCCGTTCCGAAAACCGGCCCATTCCCGGGCAGTACGGAATCCCCGTCGCAGAAGCTCCGCCCCGCGCTCCGGCGGACAGACGACATATCCTTCCCTCTCCCCGCAGAACCGGAAGCTCGGCCGACTCTCCACAGCAGACAAAACGGAAAAATAGCCTGAGCTTCTCGCGGACGGACGCTCCCGCCGATGCAGCCCCCCGGCAAGGCAGGAAAAACACGCGGACTCCGGGGCCGCCTGTACGCCCCGGCCTGTCCGCAGTCTGTCGTTTTTTCGTGACGCCGCCGGCGGAAAACTTGCCGTGCGGTCATGGCTCACCCGTGTTTCTGCCGGGGTTCCCTGACACAGCCCCGGCTCGACAGGCAGCTTTTACAGATTGGCCCGGAAAAAGGCTTCCATGGCGTCAAAGGGAATCACGTCCGGCCTGTCGTACAGATCAACATGATTTGCCCCAGGTATGATCATGAGCTGTTTGTTCTCTCCCGTAAGCTTTTTGAAGGCGTCCTCGCTGAAATAGCGGGAATGGGCCTTTTCACCATGAATGAGGAGCACCGCACTGCGGATTTCTCCGGCATAGCTCAAAAGCGGCATGTTCATGAAGGAAAGCGCCGACGTGGCGTTCCATGCTCCGTTGGAATTGATGGAGCGGGCATGAAAGCCGCGCTTCGTCTTGTAGTAGTCGAAATAGTCCTTCACGAACTGCGGTTCCTCGCCCGTAAGCGCTTCAGGAAGCCCGGCGGCCGGAGCTATGGAACCTGAACGCGCGTCTTTCGTGCGCTGTTCGTTGAGCTGCCTGCGCAGTTCGTACCGCGCATCGGCGTCCATGGCATCGAAGTAGCCGTTGGCGTTCACCCGGCTCATGTCGTACATGGTGGAAGCCACCGTCGCTTTGATGCGGGTATCCATGGCCGCCGCATTAAGCCCCATGCCGCCGAAACCGCAGATGCCGATGATGCCGATTCGATTCGCATCCGCTTCTTTCAGCGTGGAGAGAAAATCCACGGCGGCGCTGAAATCCTCGGTATTGATGTCGGGCGAAGCCACATGACGCGGTTCTCCGCCGCTTTCCCCGGTATAGGAAGCGTCGAAGGCCAGGGTCAGAAAGCCCCGTTCGGCCATGGTCTGCGCGTAAAGACCGGAAGCCTGCTCCTTCACCGCGCCGAAGGGGCCGCTCACGGCAAGCGCAGGCAGGGGGCCGTCCGCCCCTTTCGGGGAGTACAAGTCCCCCGCGAGCGTGACGCCGTAGCGGTTCCGGAACGTCACCTTCCGGTGTTCAACTCTGTCGCTTTTCGCAAACGTCTTGTCCCAGCGCTGTTCAAGTTCCATAGATATGCCTTCCTTTGCCGACTTGTCATGAGGCAGGTTCCCTTCGGACGCCATGGCGTTTCCGGCAAAAAACGCCGCGCTCAGAAAAAGCGCCACTTTCATGCGGATGTTCATATGAATTCCCCGGTCTGACGGTTCCGGCCGCGGAGGATGAAAACTCGCGGGCCCCTGACTCAGAATATAGCGGGGAAAAATATTTATAGCAAATACCTATATCAAATATATTATTATAGATAAAAAGCATATTATCGGCGACACGCGGACGTGTCCCAACTTTTCTTTCCATGGAAAGAGGACTTCCGTTCAAAGAGCGTCAGATGCGGAAAAACATGGCTTTTCCGCCGCAGAAAAGACGGACGGCACAACGATAAGCCTGTGCGGCTTCGTCCTGCGGGGCTGCCTTTTTCGCCCCGGTTCCACGCAAGCGGAGCAAAAAAACTCCTGCGTCTGGCCGGGCAGCCTTTCCCTTCCGCATAAGACAGGCTCCGCCGCAGCCGTCCGTTCCGCGACCAGAAGCCTGTGCTTCCCGCGTCTCTGCCCCGTCTTCCCGCACGCGGGCCGGAAAAGGCAGAGGCCGTGCCCCTTCAAAAGGAGCACGGCCTCTGCCGTCAGCCTCAGGCGCTGCCTACTGATAATTTTCCAGCAGAAACATGGGCTTGATGGCCACGACTTCGTCGTATTCGGTCTGGCTGACTCTCACCTCGGAATTGAGGGAGCGCAGAACCGCCTTCATGTCCTCATAGGCTTCGGGAATGGTCTCGGAGCGCCCTTCCCGCAGGGAACGTATCATTCTCGAAAGCGTGGCCGGGTGCGCATAGCGCGCGGGCAGCGGAAAATCGGGATAGCCTGCGATATACTCGGCCATGTCGTTCCTCGCCCGCTCCAGCGCGGCGGCAATGGCACGTCTGTTGTTTCGGGCCGTGGGCAGCACGTTGGCGCCGGCAAAGAAGAACAGCGCGGCCAGACCGATGAGCGTAATATAAAGCCCGTAGTCCCCCGAACCCGAAAGCCAGGTCCAGGCGCCGTACGCCGCAGCCGCCAGCGCAAAGCAGAAAATGGCCAGCGCCACCCACTTGTGCACGGGATTCGTCATGGAGTCCACGCGCTTTGCCTTGCTGGTCGAGGCAAGACGTACGGACAGATCCGGCCGCTCCTCCAGAAAGGCCATGGCGCGCCGAAGCTCCTCCACACTGGCCTGCGCCGTGGGACTGAGATTCTTCTTATAGCGCGCCTCTTCCGCGGCCTGCGCCTCGGCAAGCTTTTTCGCCGCCGCTTCCGACATGGTCTTGATATGGGGAAAACGCCGCCGTATCTCGGCGAGCATCATATCCACATGATTCTCGTGCTTGAAGGTGCACTGCACGCTCTCCCCTCTGCCGTATTCCACCACAAGATAGGGAATGGAGCCGAATATACCCTTACCCGTGAAGGCTCCCTTGCTCATGGCCACGCGCTTGTAGGCGCGTCTGATGTTGGAGACGGGGACATAGAAGCGGCGGTCCATGAAAAGGCTGTTCAGGTACAGAGCCTTTTCACCGACGCCGCAGGGACCGAACGTCAGGCAGGCCTTTTTATCCGCCCTGAGGGCCTTATCGTCCAGACCGACATCACCCAGTCGCGCGGGCTTGAAATACAGCATCATCCACTCCGCAGGAAACCCGCGTTCCCGCCCCTTTGAAAGAAAGGAGCGGGAACGCGGCATAAATAAAGGAAAAGGGCCGCCCGGAAGGCGGCCCCGGTTCAGAGACTGGCTCAGGCGCGCTTCTTCGTCGCGCGCAGGAAGAGGCTGAGGAACAGCGCGGCAGCCGCAACGCCCAGGATGTAGGCCACTGCCACGGGCAGCTTCACGATGAGGCCGAGGCATTCGGGAGCCATGCAGAAGTAGGTGATGGACACGGCGCTCATGAAGGTGGCGGGCACGGCGGTGATCCAGTAGTTCTTCTTATTGAGGAAGAGGTACATGGAGGCGGCCCAGAGCACGATCATGGCGAGGGTCTGGTTGGTCCAGCTAAAGTAACGCCACACGATGGAGTAGTCCAGCTGGCTGATGAGCGCGCCCGCGCCGAGCAGAGGCACGCAGAAGATGAGGCGGTTTCTGTAGCTCGTCTGGTTGACCTTGAACCAGTCGGCCAGCACGAGACGGGCGGAACGGAAAGCCGTGTCGCCGGAGGTGATGGGGCAGGCGATGACGCCCACCATGGCGAGGCCGATGCCTATGCCGCCCATGGTCTTGCTGCACACGTCGTAAATGGCGGCAGACTGACCGGCGCCGAGGCTGGCGAGAAGACCGGTGGTCTGGCCGTTGGTGATTTCATAGATGGTGCAGCCGGCGGCGGCCCAGATGAGGGCGATGATGCCTTCGCACACCATGGCGCCGTAGAACACGAAGCGCCCCTGATGCTCGCTCTTCATGCAGCGGGCCATGAGCGGGGACTGGGTGGCATGGAAGCCGGAAATGGCGCCGCAGGCCACAGTGATGAACATGAAGGCCCAGATGGGCGTACCCTTGGGATGCATGTTGGTGAAGTTGTCCCAGATTTCGGGAATCTGGTAGGCGGGGTCGATGACGATGCCGGCGCCCACGCCCACGGCCATGATGATGAGGCAGATACCGAACAGGGGATAGACCTTGCCGATGATCTTGTCGATGGAGATGAAGGTGGCGATGAAGTAGTAGGTCAGCACCACAACCAGCCAGAAGGATGCGTTGAGCAGAATGCCGCCGGCGCCGGCTTCACTGCACAGCTTCACGATGAGGCCGGCAGGCCCCACGGCGAACACGGTGCCCACCATGACAAGCAGTACCACGGAGAAGACGCGCATGATGGTCTTCATGGTGTCGCCGAGGTAGATACCGGTGATTTCGGAGACGGAAGCGCCGTTGTTGCGCTCGCTGGTCATGCCGGAGAAGAAGTCATGCACGGCACCGGCGAAGATGGTGCCGAAGGTGATCCACAGAAAGACCACCGGACCCCAGAGAGCGCCCTGCAGAGCGCCGAAGATGGGGCCGAGACCGGCGATGTTCAGAAGCTGAATGAGAAAAAGCTTCCACTGAGGAAGCACCACATAGTCCACGCCGTCGTTGATGACGACGGCGGGCGTTTCCCGGTCGTCCGGACCAAAGGTGTTCTCTACCAGCTTGCCGTAGGTAAAGTACCCGATGATCAGAAGGGCCAGGCACAGAAAAAAGCTAACCATACAAAAACCTCTCATATGGCGACGACATCGCCGCACACCCATGGTACGACCCGTCGCCGCGCCTTTCATTCCGGAACGGATGATAACACACCGGGCTATGTCTCCTCCCGCACCGGAAAAGGCGCAAAAGGCGTATCCCCTGCCCCGGGCCTCCGTTCCCGCAGCCACGGAAGCCGCTTCTCCCTGCGGATGAAACGACTCTAACAGGCAAGTATTCCACCTGACGAATTTATGCAAGGCACCGCGCGGCGCGGTATCGACGTTTTTTTGTGAAAAAACGTCCTAATCCTGCCATATCACTCTTTTTTTCTTTAAGCGCTTTTTTTCTCGAAATATGCGCTGCAAAAGGCATGAAACGCCTTCGGAAAAAGCGGATCGCTCCGAACCGGGCCGAAGGCTCCTTCCATGGCCGTCAGGCGTCATGAAAGATCAGCCGCATCTGATGCCAGGCCACGTTGCCGTGCGTAGAAGAAGAAAGCCCTTCGTCCGCAAAACCGAAGGACGCATAATAGGGAACGAGTCTTTCCTTGCAGGTAAGCACCACGCCCGCCTTTCCCCTCTCACGGGAAGCCCGGACAAGCGCCTCGAGAAGCCTTCCGGCATACCCTCTTCTCCGATATTCCGGAAGAGTGTTGAGCCCGAACACCATCTGCCAGCGCCCGTCCGGACGGTGCAGAGAAGCGTCGGCGTACATCTCATCGCGCAAATCGGGCTCGTCCGTGGCCATGCCGTCGATGAAGGATACCAGACGTCCGTCCTCAAAAAGCAGCCAGAAACAGTCGGCATAGGCCGCAAGTCTTGCCCGGAATTCCTCTTCCGTGGCGGCTTCGGCCGCAGGAAAACAACGTTTCTCCACCTCGGCCACGGCCGCAAGGTCGGCCATGGTCGCGTTGCGTATCATCATTGTCTCTTTCCTCTCCGGCGTCCGCACCGTTTTCCGTGCTCCGCCGTTTTTTTTCCAGCGTCACTTCGCACAGGGGGCTTCAAAACGCTTGGCGCAGGAAACGCAGGCCTCCGGGGGACAGGCCGTCTGCACCGCCTCGCGGAAGGCGGCATAGGACGGTTCATTCCAGATGTCCACCGGACTTTTCTCCAGAACATGACCGAATACCGTGCGGCCGGACTGCGGCGCCGCGATCGGCACGTTCAGATACACGCAGGGAGAAATCTGCCCTTCTGCATCCACATACATGGTCCTGTGCGCCCGCTCCCGGCAGCAGGGAGCCGGTTCCGGCGCAGGGAGCGAAGCGTAAAAGTCGCGCCCGAGAGCGCGTACCTTTGCGCCGACCTCCTCCAGCACCACGCGCGCGGCCTCTATCTTTTCCCTCTCATGGGGGGCGAAGGCCTCCTTCTCCATATCCGGCGACGGAATGTAGTCCATGGTGCTGATGACCGCCGCATGCACGCCCCACGCTTCCATGAGCGCGGGCAGGTCGCGTACGGCCTCCACATTGGAGGAGAGCATGAGATAGGCCAGATGGATTTCCAGATGCACGCCGTTCTGCTCGCGACGCACCTTCTGCAGAAGGCGTACGGCATCCTCCACGCGGGAGAAGGGAACGTTCGCACGCGCGCCGTTGCTCTTCTCGTCCGTTCCCGTCAGAGAAAAGGCCACGATGTCCATACCGCTCTCCACGATGCGCAGGGCAAGCTCCTCATCCATGCGCAACCCGCAGGTCGTGGTGGACACGGCGCACCCGGCTCTTCTGGCAAGGGCGACGAAATCCATGAAATGCGGATTCAGAAACGGTTCGCCCCAGCCCTGCAGATGCACGCGCCGCGCCTTGAGCATGACGGGCCAGAGCGCAGCGAAAACCTCCGGCCGCATGTGACGGCTTTTCCATACGTCGGCGCGCGTGGTATGCGGGCAGTAGGTGCATTTTCCCATGCAGCAGGAAGTCACTTCCACCTGCAGACATTCCAGCGGGCGCGGATGAAAGAACTCCCGCATATCCTGCCACAGTCCCGGACCGCGAAACTGCGCGAACATCCGTTCCACATCTGACGCCATCTCACTCCTCCCGCAGGCTCATGCATGTAAACAGGAGCCCATCCTTTTCCATGCGCTTTTCCGTCATGGAAAACAATGCAGACTTTCAGCAGCCGGACCCGTCCTCCTGACGGCAGGGACCGGCGCTTCTACACCATCCAGCTCGTTTCCAGATGCGGCATGGCCTCGAAAGCGCCCCACTTCTTCTTGAAAAAGGTAATGCCGCCGTCTATGCCGAGACCGAGGTTCAGCACCGTCTGCCCCCGTCTTCCGGCCTCCTCAGCCAGGGCGTGCAAAAGCGCGTCGCTCACGCCGGGCGGACAGTCGTCGTGCCGGAAGGCGAACATGTAGAACGCCGTGCCGAGGGCGCTGTAATCGCCCACGGCCATGGCCAGCAGCCTGCCCGAGGCGTTGCGCGCGCCAAAGAGCACAGCTTCGGAGGAGCGCTCCACATACGTTCCCACGCGACCGAAGATATGCCGCGTACCCGGAGCGAGCGTGCGTACTTTAAGGTAATGGTCCACGAGCGCGTCATGCTCCGGTCCCCAGCTCTCCACGGCCACGGTCGCCTCCCGCTCCGCACGGCGCAGCATATTGCGCAGCTTCTGCCCGGGCGTATGCGGCAGATTCACGCACCACCACGCGTCACGCTCCACCACGGCATGCGCCGGCGCGGCGGAAGGAACGACGGGGGCCAGCACGGTGATGCGCCGAAGCTCCGGCATGGCAAGCGCGCAGGCCACGGCCTTCTCAAGCCTGTCCGCATAAGCGGAGGAACGGATGTCGCAGGCGGCAAGCTCATCCTGCGCAGGAAAGGCCACAAGGGTGCAGCTGTCCTGCGTGGTCCATGCGGCAAAGCCCTCGCAGGAGCGGAGCGTACGGCCGGAAACCGCGCGCACATAGGAAGGAATCTGCTCCGGGACCAGGGCCCGCGCGCCGAGGTCGGCAAGCTCCCTGCCGGAAGTAGGCCCGTGGGCGGCACGGACGGCATGCGGCGCGGAAACTTCGCGGTCGAGAGCGGAGGAACGGATGTTTTCCGGCGCTTTTTCCCATACGGGGGCGTCGGGATTGCCCGGCAGCACCACGGAGTCGTCGCGGCGTATCCAGGCCGAAACGCGATGCTTCAGCGTGGGCAGCACCCGCGTGACGGTGAAACCGTCCTCGGCAAGCATGTTCCGCAGGTTTATCATGTGGGCGGAGCCCACGAACACCGCCGTACCGCCCCGCTCGATATACGGACGCATGCGCTCGCGGAAACGCTGGTCGCGCACGCTGATGATGGTCCCCGTGCGGGTGGGAAACTCGGCGCTCGTGCCCATCATGCCCATGAGGTCGCCCGCAAGATACCGCGAGCAGTTGCTTTTCATGAGCTTCGGCCAGAAGGAGCAGTCCTTCATGAACTTCACGATGCGCGGCATGGGCGCGGATTCCAGCGAGGCTATCTGTTCGGCAAGGCTTTCCATGCCCATGACCGACTTGCCCATATCAAGCGCGATGTTCCAGACCTCAAGGTCCACGGAGTTCGTCCAGCCGTTGCGCTCGAGATACGCCGTCCAGAGGGAGAAGAAGGCGTACCACTGACGGCTTTCGGCAAGCACCCTGCGCACGTCGATGGTGCGCTCCTTCTGAAGTCCCGCCAGTCTCGCCCAGAAGCCCTCCGGACCATAGACCGTGCGCTCAAGACGACGAATCTCCTCCTCGGAAAGAAACTGCGCCACGCGCGGGGCGTCCGGCTCGGGAGAACGGCCTATGCGGGCCACCTCGTCCATACTGTCGGAGTCGATGGGGCCCTCCAGAAGCACGGTATCCACGTTCTCGAAAAGACGGCGCAGGGAATGCTCGAAAGAATAGCAGAAAAAGTGCGCCGATCCGCCTATCCATGAGGTGCGGCCGTTTTTGTCCAGCCGCCAGAGCATGGCGCAGGGGCGCTGCTTGGGCAAGGTGTCGAAAAACTTCCAGCGCGAAATCTCCTGTCCGCCCGAGGAGGCCATGTTCATGGCCAGAAGCGCCGCCATGTCGGAAAGCGCGGCCTTCGCTCCGTGTCCGGCGGAAGGCTGCCATACCGCAAGATAGTAGGGGGAGCTCTTCACTCCACCCCATTTGCGCTTGAAGCGGGTGATACCCTCGTTCACGCCGAGACCGAGAAGCACGGTGTCCTTTCCTTCCGCGCGGGCCCTCTCCAGCATCTCGGCGAAAAGCAGATCCGGCGCGTGGGGAACATAGTGCGTCTTGGAATGCGCTCCAAGCACATAACTCACATGGTGGGGCAGAGAATAGTCCAGAAGCAGACAGGCCGCAAGCTGACCTTCCCCGTCCCAGGCGTTGAGCAGACGGAGGTCGGCATCTCCCGCAAGCGCCGCGGCCGTTCCCGAATAAAGCTGCCTGATACGCGGAGGCAGGGGAAGACGCCCCAGAAACTCCGCCCACAGCCGCCGGTGCTCCGGCGTAAACGTGCGCGTCTCATCCACGGTCAGACGTTCGCGCGCATGTCTTACCGGCCCGCGCAGACGCGAAGGCACGGGAGAGGATGCATCAAGGGTGTAGTACACATCACTGTCCTGCACATGTTCCTGAAGTGCCGCAGGCAGTTCCGGCGCAACGGCAAAGCAGTCCTCGGGCTTTGTCCGCCGCACGGCCTCTTCCAGCGCCGCTTCGAATCTCCGCACGGAAAACTCCCCTTCCAGCGGATATCCTATGGCCATGAGCCAGTCGTCCGCCGCAACGAAGACATGGCCGTCCACCTCAAAGGAACGGCCTCCTGAAAGAGCTTCCAGAAGAGGGCGGGAATGTTCGGGAACCGCGACGTTTGGCATGGGCAACTCCTTGGACAGGCTTGTGACGAATATGCCATAAGGCCCCGCGCGGGTAAAGAAGGCTCATGCCCCTCGTACGGCACAAAAAACGCCGCCCCGGGCCGTACGCCCGAAACGACGCAGAATACCCGGCGCATCGGAAAAGCTCCGGCCCGGTCTCTCACAACAGACGCCCGCGCCTTCATCTCCTCCCCGGCAAAAAACGCCCGGCCGCCCCCGGAAGGAAGTCTCCCGGAGCGGCCGAAGCATCGCTCCCGTATCAGCGGAACATTTCAAGGAAGGCTTCGATACGGACCTTGAGCTGCTCGGTATCGGCCGGGGAGTAATCGGTGACGACCTGAAGGAAGGGGATATCCAGCTCTTCGCGGACGAACTTCTTGAGCGAGAAGGACTCCACGTCATAGGTCTGGCAGCCCTGCCATGTGAGATCGACCACGGCGTGCGCGCCGAACTCCTCCACAAGCTGCTTCAGGATGGAATAGCGGTAAGGGTTGGGAGACATGACGGAGCACGGCGTATCGAGATATCTTTCGGCCAGTGCCGTCAGGGGGTCGGTCTCCTCGTCGATGAGCAGACGAACCTTCTTATGGCAGCTGCAGTTGTCCATGCAGACCACGCGTGCGCCGCACTCTTCCAGAAGCTGGACGACCTTGTGCGAGCCCATCCCCGTCGGCACCCCGGTCACCAGAACGCGCACTGCGTCCTTCTCTGCGGGAACGTATGCCGCCCTCACTTCCGCGGCAATATCCTTAAGCATGGCGATGGCCTGCTCGTAATCGGGCATGAAGGAGGCGCGGAAACAGATGCTCATGCACTGCATGCCGGTAAGCGGCGCAGGGTCAAGTTGTGCCAGGTCGAGCACTTCCTTCAGCGCCAGCCGAAGACGGTTGCACAGCCGTATGGCGTCCTTCAGCTTCTCAGGCGTGATATCGACGCCAAAATCTTTTTCCAGGCGTTCCTTGAGTCTGACGTACTGTCCGCGCCAGTACGCGCGCGCATCGCAGTCCTGTATCTGAGGAAGCTGGAGCAGCATGACGGGCTTATACCGGCCGAGAAGTTCGTACATCTTCTTTTTTCCGTCGCAGGTGGTATCGGCGACGACGAGGTCCGAGGCGGCGAGATAGGGACAGCTGTCCTGCAGGGCGAAGCCGAAGCTGCTCTTGATGAGCGGACAGAGGGAACGGGGCAGCATGGTTTCGGCGGGAGCGATGGAATCGTTCTTGGTGCCGCACAGGGACACCGGAATGGCGTCCGCGGCCAGCACCAGCTCAAGAGGAGAATAGATGCAGTACTGCCCCACGACCTTTTTTCCGGCCGCTTTGGCCTCCTGAAGAGCCAGAACGTTCCTGTCCGTCACTTCGTTGAAACGGTCAAGGCCTGCATAACTCATGCGCGACTCCTTTTGAGGGATTTATTAAGGTAGTTTTCCGCCAGAAGCGCCGCGCCGAAAGCGCCGGTATGCTGCGGATGTTCGGGAATGTTGACGGGAACGCCGAGTTCCCGGGAAAGGATGCGGCCGAAGGCGGGACTGACGGCAAGCCCGCCGGTGAACGTGCACTCCCCGCTCATGGGAATGCGCGCCGCAAGAGCGCACATTCTGCGGGCAATGGACACCAGCACCCCCGCGGCGATGTCTGCGGGCGCGGCTCCCCGGGCCAGAAGACCCACTATCTCCGTTTCGGCGAACACCGCGCACATGCTGGAAATGGGCGCGGGCGTCCCTTCCATGGCCAGGGTGTCGAGCCCGTCGAGATCCCTGTTGAGGATGCCGGAGAGCACCTGCAGAAATCGTCCGGTACCGGCGGCGCACTTGTCGTTCATGAGAAAATCCTGCACGGAGCCGTCGGCGTCCGTGCGGATGACCTTGCTGTCCTGTCCGCCGATGTCCAGCACCACGCGGGTTCCGGGAAAAAGGCGCACCGCCCCGGCGGCATGACAGGTGATTTCCGTGGTGGTTCTATGCGCAAAGGACAGAGAAACGCGGCCATATCCGGTGGCCACGATATACTCCGGCGCGCCGATACCGGCGGCGACGCATGCGTTGTGCAGCACCTCCTCACCGGCCGTCTTTGAATCCCAGCCCGTGGGCTGAAGGGCCATGCCGACGACGCTTCGGCTGACCGTATCGTAAACAATGGCTTTTGCGGCAACAGAGCCGACATCTACTCCGGCTGTGAACATGAGTTTCCTGCGCGCCTTTCAGGCTGTTCGGACGGCCGTCGCCCCATTATGTCGACGCCGTCCCGTGAAAGAAGAAGGGACCTCTGAAGCGGTCTTCCGGATAACGGCGGACATACGTCAGCGTTCCCGGCAGGACCTGCCGATGACGACGGAGCGCGCGAAAACGGGGAGAAAAACGAATAGAAAAGCCCTCAGCTCACAGGAACGCCCGCTCCAGCCGCGGACAGCTTCAGGTGAAACCGTCGGCGCTGCATCGAAAAGCGGTGAAAAACGCATGCGGGCTGTGCATAACATCCTCAATACTATTGCAAAGAGAGGAAGAAACGCTGAAGGAAACCGCTCTTATCATACATGGCGGGCCGTCTTTTGGCAAACGGAAAGCGCTCCGCACAGTTCGGAGCGGGCCCTCGTCCTGCCGGAAAAGCTTCCCTTCATCTTTTCCGAACGCAGGGGACATCCTTAATATAATGTCCGCCTGTCCCGCTTTCGGCTGAGGCAAGGTGCTTCGCATAGGGCGGAAAACGGATGTTCGACGTCTGCTTGTCTCTCTTTTCAGGGGGTTACCGCTTGCGTCGCCGTTCAGTTTTTTCCCGGAGTCCCGAAACCTGACTGTCCCCAAAACGCCTGTACCCCAAGGGAACCGCCGCTGCACAGCTCCCCGGACGGAGCACAGAAACAGACATAAAAATTGCTTTCCCCCATTGACAGTCTTATATAAGATATAATATAAGTTTTTTACTACTCCACGAACCTATGCCTCGTATAACTCTCTAACCAGGAGTTTTTGTATGAAGAAGATAGTGTCTCGTTTTCTCATGGCTCTCGGTCTGGCCGGTCTCATGGTCATGCCTGCTCAGGCAGCCGATTATCCCAGCAAACCCATCAACATGATCATTGCCTTCACCGCCGGCGGTTCCAGCGACGTGCAGGCGCGCATCATGCAGAAGTACTGGAACAAGTACAATCCCAACACTCCCTGGGTGTTCATCTACAAACCCGGCGCGGGCGGCATGATCGGCTTCACGGAAATCGCGCGCGCCAAGACCGACGGCTACACCATCGGCGGCGCGAACATGCCCCACATGGTGCTTCAGTCCATGGCCCAGCAGGCGCAGTTCAACGATGAAAGCTTCGCCTACATCTGCCAGGTGGTGAACGACCCGCAGGTCGTGGCCGTGCGCAAGGACAGCAAGTTCCAGAGCGTGAAGGAAGTGTTCGACGCGGCCAAGGCCAACCCCGGCAAGGTCAAGCTCGGCCTCGTTGGCCCGCTCTCCGGCCATCATCTGATGTATCTGGAAGCCCAGCAGAAATATCCCGATTCCAAGTTCGCCCCCGTGTTCTACAAGGGCGCTGCCGACCAGAACGCCGCCATCCTCGGCGGTGAAGTCGATGTCATGTTCGGCAACCTGAACGACATCATGCGTTCCCTCGAGGAACTGCGCATTCTCGGCATCGCGGCTGAAGAACAAAACGAACAGTTCCTGCCCGGCGTTCCCACGCTGAAGTCCCAGGGCATCGACATCGTGTCCGATATCCGCCGCTTCTTCGCGGCCCCCAAGGGCATTTCCCCCGAAAACCTTGCTACACTGCGTAAGCTCTTCAAGCAGATATGCGACGACCCCGACTATGTGGCCGAAATGATAAAGGCCGGCCAGCCTGAAGAATACATGGATGGCGAAGCCTTCGGCGCCTGGGTGAAGACTCAGTACGACAAGGGCGAGCAGCTCCTCCGCGGAGC
>CASFUJ010000033.1 GCA_949297645.1 uncultured Desulfovibrionaceae bacterium | reverse complement strand
CGCAAGGTCCACGTTGATGCCGAGAGCGGCCATTTCCCGCCCCGCACGAAGGCCCAGCGCCCGCACCTCGGACGCGCTCATGCGCCCCATCTCTTCGGCGGAAGGCAGGGGAAGAAAGCCGCGTTCCGCCTTCAGACGGCGCACCCTGCCGCCCTCCTGATCCACGGCCACCAGAAGCGGCCGCGGAGCGACGGACTGAAGGGAAGAGGTCAATTTCTTCACCTGTTCCGGGGAAACGATGTTGTGGAACGCCGCCCCGCCGCGTCCCTTGTCGAACAAAATGACGCCGCCAAGGCGACCGGCCGCCACGGCTTCCAGCACGGAGTCGGGAGCCTGCGTGCCCTCAAAGCCCACCATGAGCATGGCTCCGGCCATCTCTTCCACCGAAGGCTCAGGCGAGGTCGCCGGTCGATACGCGCACGCCGAGAAGAGCAGACAGAACACACCGAAAAGAACTGCCGGAAGCCTACGCATGGCCATTCTCCTGTGCGGTGCGCTCTTCCGCTTCCCTGACGGGAGGAAGCTCGCCGCGCGCGTAGCGGTCGGCAAAGGAACGAAGGGCCGAAAAGAGCAGAATCTTGAAATGCCGGTTCACGTCCTCCTGACGATAGGAGAACACCGTGGTCAGCGTACGGGCCATGTCCCGCTGCACACAGAGCATGAGCAGGTAGGGAGCCATGACCGTGATGATGCAGCTTTGCAGGGCCGGGTCCTCCCGGGGAATACCTGTAACCTCCGAAAGCAGGCAGCCTATGCTGCGCTCCTTGGAGAGCGTGCCCGCAAGAAAATCCACGCCGCCCAGAGGCGAGGGAGATATGAGTTCGTGGGCCCATATTCTGGCATACCAGCTCTGTCCGTTGTACACGGTGGCAATATAGGCGTCGAGCACGCGCTCGAGTTTCTCCTCCACCGGCAGATCCGCCGAGGTGATGACCGCCATCTCCCTCTCGTTGACGATATGCTCGTGCACGTCGTCAAGCACGGCGCGGTACAAATCATCACGACTGCCGAAATAGTAGTTCACGGCGGCGATGTTCACCCCCGCCTCCCGGCATATCATCTTGCTTGTGGTGTCGGCATAGCCGTGTTCGGCAAAAAGCCGTACGGCCGTACTGAGGATGTGACGGCGCGTGGCCTCCCCGTCCTCGCGGGAATGTTTCTTGCGGGAGAAAAAAAGCATGCGGAACACCTCTCGTCTGGGAACGCTCTTTTGAGCATACGGCAAGTAGGAGCAGCCCGCAACGGCGTGCACGACAGCCCCGGCCGGAAACATGTCGAAGAAGAGCGTCGGCACCAGCCTCTCCGGCCCGCGCCTTCTCCCGCCTCTCTCATACCCTGCAGCGTGACGGCACAGAAAAAACGCCGTCGTCCCAAACGGGCGGCGGCTGCATGCAAAGAGGGCGGGCTGTCCCTTTCTGACCAGGAAGCGGAAAACAACGTGCAGAGGCGGCAGGGGAAAAACATCCTCTGTCCGAAAGAAAACGCCCCCTCTTTTCCGAAACGCAGACGGCGCTCCGGCGGCACGGAAAAGAGACCGCGTGCCCGGGCTTTCCGCAACGCCGCGGCGATACGCACCGAAAAAAGAACGACGCGCGCAGGACATAAAAAAACTGGGGCATGATGGACGGCCATGCCCCAGAACCTTCACAACCGCCGGGGGATGGCGGACGCCATGCGTATCTCTTTCACGGCGCCCTCACCGTCCTTCCCCTCGGAGCGGTTTACGCGCCCGGGAATGGAGAGGTATATCCCGAAACGCGCCACGAGCGAAATTTGTCCCGATCTGCCGGGAAGCACGATGTACTCCTGTACATCTCAAATCTAAATTTGAATTAGAACTATTCGTTCCTTCTGTCAAGCCCAAAACTCCGGACTTTCCCATCGTTGCGTCCTTTCTTGACAAAACGCGGAAAACTGGCACAAGGGCGGCCTCAACTCTTTTCCACAGGAAGCACGCCATGGCCTTTCTCCCCGACGCTCAGGGCAGAGCCACACTTGTCGGCCTTACCGCCCCCGTCTGCTGGGGCATGTCCGTCGGACTGGTACGCAGCATCACGGAAGCCTTCGGACTTGCCGCCGGTCTGACCATACTCTACGCCGCCACCTGCCTTTTTCTGGCCTTTGTTCCCGGTCTGCCGAATCTGAAGGCCTTTCCGAAAAAATATCTTCTGCTGGGCATACCTCTGGGCAATCTCTATTCCGTCTGCTTCTGTCTGTCGCTCCACCTGTCCCATGGCGGACAGCAGACCGTGGAGGTGGGCATGGTCAACTATCTGTGGCCCTGCCTCACGGTGTTTTTCGCCGTACTGTTCAACGGACAGAAGGCACGATGGTGGATGACGCCGGGCGTGGTCATCAGCTTTCTCGGCGTCATGATGGTGCTCGGCGGGGCGCAGGGGCTGCAACCTGCGGAGCTTGTCTCGCACATACGGCAGAACCCGTGGAGCTATGCGCTGGCCTTCTTCGGCGCCGTGGCCTGGGCCGCTTTCTCCAACCTCACAAGGGCCTGGTCCAACGGTGAAAACCCCACCTTCATCGTCTTTGCCGTCGACGCCGTGCTTTTCGGCTGCCTGTGGGGCGCAGGCTACGGAGACCTCAGCCACGGCTCCGCCATGGGCTGGACAAGCGTGGCTCTGGGCGCGGTGGCCATGGGAGGCTCCTATGCGGCATGGAGCTACGGCGTGACCCGGGGCAACATCGCCGTTCTGGCCATCGCCTCGTATTTCACGCCCGTGCTCTCCTGCCTGTTCGCCTCGGTATGGATAGGCGCAGCGCTGGACGGCAGTTTCTGGCAGGGCGTGGCCGTCATCGTGTTCGGCTCCCTGCTGTGCTGGAGCTCCACCCTCATGCGCAGGTAAAAAAGCAAAACAGAGGCGCAGTGGAACAAGCTCCGCGAAGATATGCCCGCGGCGTGCAGAAAGTCGTCCCCGCGGCGCGCCCTGACCGCTGACGGCTGAGTCCGGTCTGCGCATAGCGTGAATGCGGAAGCTTCCGGCCGGAAGGCTCCATCTGTTTCACCCGCCCAAAAGCGTTTTTACCCGCCGTATGGAACGCGCGCTCCCGGACATGAAAGGGAGTACGCCATCGCCGCGGCATGCTCCAGCATCTTGATGAACCTGTCATGCACAGAGCAGCCCCCTGTCAAAACAGCGCGGGCGTTTTCCGCGCCGCGCGCTTTTCCGGAAAACTATCGCTCCTCGGCAAGCGCCGCATCATGGGCGGCGCGAAGCTGGCCGCAGGCCGCCTCGATGTCCTGCCCCTTGCTCTTGCGTACGATGGCGGTGATGCCCTTGGCCCAGAGGGCTTTTTCAAAGCGCAGAAGCTCTTCCGGCGTGGGCGCCTGATAGGGAGTTCCGGGCGTGGGATTATAGGGAATGAGATTCAGCTTGGCCTTGAGGCGCGCGCAGATGCGCGCCAGCTGCTTCACATGTTCGGCCTGATCGTTCACTCCGGCGATGACCAGATATTCCAGCGTGATGCGCTCTCTGGTCTTGAGCGGATACGCTTCCAGCGCGCTGATGAGGCTCTCGAGCGGCCAGTGCGCGGCGCGGGGCATGAGCTTTTCGCGCAGCGGCTGATTGGGCGCGTGCAGGGATACGGCCAGAAACGCCAGTCCGCTGTCGCCGAATTCCCGCATGCCCGCCTCTATGCCGCAGGTGGACACGGTGATGCGGCGCGGAGAAAAGGCCAGACCCTTAGGATGCTCCAGCGTACGCAGGGAATCCATCACCGCGGAAAGATTGAGCAGAGGCTCGCCCATGCCCATATAGACGAGGTTGCGGATGACGGGCCGCTCCGGCTGCGTGTCGTGCATATAGGCGCGGGCCACCTGTACCTGCCCCAGAATCTCGCCCATGGTCATGTTGCGGCGGAAACCGAGCCTGCCCGTGCTGCAGAAGGAACAGGCCATGGCGCAGCCCACCTGCGTGGAGACGCACTGCGTCATGCGCACGGAAAGGTCGTTGGGCCTCTTTGGGGCGTCGCTGGGAATGAGCACGGTTTCCACAAGCTCGCCGTCCGTGAGGGAAAGCAGAAACTTGGTCGTTCCGTCGGAGCTTACCCGCACGTCGGCGATGGAGGGCCAGCGTATGTCGGCAAGCTCCGCCAGACGCGCGCGATCGCTCTGGGAAATATCGGTCATGACCTCGAAGCCGGAGGCGTTCTTCACCCATATCCACTGCCAGAGCTGAAGGGCGCGGAATTTTTTGAAGCCCATCTCCTCCACGACGAAACGCTCAAGGGCGGAATACGGCAAATCGCAGAGATTCACTTTACCAGAAACGGTCATGACTTGTCCTTTGCCGCGGCGCGGTCGGTTTCGGTAGCGCCGAAATGGCGTTCCAGTATGGCATCCAGTTCATCCCATCCCGTGCAGGAGACGATTTCCTGTCGAAGCGCGCGTGCGCCCTCGAGATTCTTCACATAGCGGGGAACGAAGGTACGCATTTTCAAAAGCGCAAGATGGGGAGCATAGCGACGCGCAAGAGCGGCGTGGCGGCGTATGACGACGGCAAGCTCCGCTCTGTCCACCGGCAGCGCATCCAGCACGTCGAAGGCCTGCTGAACGCCCTGCGGACGCCCTTCAAAGGGCGCAGACTGCGCCGTCTGCGGCAGCGGCACGGCTCCTTCCAGCGCGCCCTGCTCCAGAAGCTCACGGTGCCGGGAAAAGACGGCAGGATTTCTGAGCGCGCCGCGCGCGTACATCACCGTGGCGGCCCCGGTCTCACGGATGACGCGAACGCCGTCCGCCGCGGTGAAAAGGTCGCCGCTCGCCACCACGGGCACGGGCAGCGCCTCCACAAGTTCGGCGACGGCGGACTGACGGGGCGTTCCGGCAAAGCCCTGCACGGCATGACGCGGATGCAGCGTCACCCAGCCTGCTCCCCTGTCGGCAAGAGCGCGGGCAAGTTCCAGATAGACTTCGTGTTCTTTGTCCCAGCCGAGGCGCAGCTTGAAGCCGACCTTTCCCGGCCCGGCGGCCCGTATGACGGCTTCGGCCACGCGCAGGGCGTTCGGCACATCGCGCAGCATGGCCGCGCCCGCGCCCGTCTTCGTCACCTTGGGCACGGAGCAGCCCATGTTCACGTCAAACCAGCAGAAACCCCGGTGACGGAGTATCTGCACGGCCTGCTCCATGAATTCAGCCTCCGCGCCGAAAATCTGCACCACGAGAGGATGGTCGCAGACAAGGCTTCCGTCCTCCAGTCCGTCGCCTTCCGGCGGCGTGGAGGCAAGAAGCTCCTCGGTGTTGCGTCCCCCATAGACCAGCCCCTTGGCGCTCACCATCTCGGTACAGCATACGGCGGCGCCCAACTCCCTGCAGAGCAGACGGAAGGGCAGATCGGACCAGCCGGCCAGCGGGGCCAGCCACGGAGCGTCGGGGCGAAGGGGAAGCTGCGTCATGAACCATCCTCAAGACATCGGGCGTTCGCCGGAAAAACCGGCCTGTTGCGGGGCTATGCATAGCAGGCGAAGGGCCTTCATGGCAAGACGGGCTCCTCTCCCTCTCCGGGGCCGCGGTTCTCATGACGCGAAGAGCGCGCCAGCACCGCCGCATCCACGCGGGACGCTCCCGCGGCGAGCAACGCTTCCGTCGCCCTCGCCAGCGTTGCGCCCGTCGTGCATACGTCGTCGATGAGCAGCGCATGCAGGCCGTCCATACGACTCGCCGCCGCAAAAGGCTGCTTCAACGCCGTACGCTCCTCCCGCGTCAGGGAAGACTGAGGCTTCAAGGCCAGTTTCTTCACCAGAATATCCGTGCGTACGGGCACGCCGAGAACTTCCGCCACGGGCCGGGCCAGCTCACGGCACTGGTTGAAGCCCCGCTCATGCAGCCTTTTCCCGTGCAGAGGCATGGGAATAATCACATCCGGCCGCTTCGTCACCGCATAATGCCCGGCGCACACTCCGGCCAGAAGACGCCCCAGCGCCTCGAGCGCGGCAAGACTGCCGTGAAACTTCGCACGGAGCACAAGTTCCCTGAGCGACCCCTCATAGATGCCGAAGAACAGAAAATCCTGCCACGGCGGCAGCTTCTTCAGACACGCCGCACAGGGCATGCAGGGCGCATCCTCCAGCGCCGAAGGCTCTCCGCAGCAGGGACAGTACCCGGCTTCCCTTCTTCGAAACGCCGTTCTGCACGCCGGACAGAAAAAGAGCTCCGCCACCGCCGCATCGGAAAGAGCCGCGCGGTTTCCGTCCGGCGACACCGGTTCAAACGGCTCGCGGCAGCACACGCAGCGGCGTTCCGACAGTCCCAGCAGGGAAAGCGCCCGACGCGCGGTCTCCGCCATACGTCCGGCCCAAAAGTCCTTCACGAAAACGCCCCGCCGAGACGCCCGGCAAAGTCCCGAATTCTCTCGAGACCCTCAACGCTTGCGGCCAGCTCTCCCGGCCCATCCAGTCCGTACAGGCACAGCGGCTCCCGCCACTCCATGCCGAGACCGAGGGCCATGTAACGGAGCGTTCTCTCCGCGCCTTCGAAAAGCTTCTCTCCCCGGGAACGCGCCCCGATAAATACCGCGCTGAGCGCCTTTCCCCGGCCCGGCTTCTCACTACAGGCCCACCATCGCTGACTGCGGTCCACAAAAGCCTTGGCCTGCGCGGGAATATGGTAGAAGTACACAGGAGAGATTAAAATACTCAGGCGCGCCTGAAACATGGCCTGAAAAAGCGCCGCCGCCCCGTCTTCCGGACCGTCCAGCGCGCAGCTTCCCGGATGTGAGGCGCACAAACCGCAGGAAACGCAAGGACGCACCCCGGCCTCGGCCACTCTGCGCACAAGGCAGGAACCGGGCAGAGCGTTCTGCAGCTCACGCACCGCCGCATCACTGTTGCCGCCGCGGCGCGGACTGCATGAGACAAGGAAAAAAGGCTCGTTCATATTGCTTTTCTCCGTCCCCGGTCGCTGAAGCTCTCTTCCGGAAGAGAAAGGAAAACTTCCCGGGAAGCTGCACGGATTTTCAACTGCCGACGCCCGCATCGGAAGAAACTCCTTCCGCAGCACAGGGCAGGCAGACCGGGGCCGCCGTCTTCACGTCCGCCGCTCTCCGGCGTCGCCTTCATGCTGCCGACAGACGCCGGAAGCCGTTCACCGCGGGGCCGCCGCAAACGCGCGCACCTGCGCCTTCCGGCAGGGCGGCCGCACCCTCCCCGGAAGAGACCGGCCGGGGACACGGCCTTTTCTTCTCTCACAGACCAGCGTTCCATGGGAAAAAGTCCGCCGGGCGCATGTCCGAACCAGAGCGCAAAACCTGACCGCGCTGTCCGTCACTCCGGCCGCAGCAGGGGAAGAAGCTCAAGGCTTCAGCCCATGTGCGCTTCCGCGCGTTCTCTCTCCGCTTCTTCCTGCTTCCGCCCGGACGTTCCTGTCCGGGGAAAAGGCGCTACGCGCGGCAATAGCAGTTATGCGCGGCCTCGTAGCCGATGCTGGTTTCCGGGCCGTGCCCGGGATAGACCGCCACGCTGCCGGGCAGCGTATAAATCTTCTCGCGCAGGGAACGCATGAGCTCGGCGCCGTTGCCGCCGGGCAGATCACTGCGCCCCACGGAGCGGAAGAAAAGAAGATCCCCGGTGATGATGACGCCGAGGTCCGCAAAATAATAGCACAGGCTCCCCGCGGAGTGGCCGGGCGTATGGATGACGCGGCAGTTCAGACTGCCCCAGCTCACATCGCCGGGTTCCAGCGTTTCCGCCTCGAAGGGCTTCAGGTTCATGCCGAAGCACATTCCCCGGCACAAAAGCATGTTGCGGTCGGCCCAGTCCTCTTTTCCCACCAGAGGCGTGAATCCCGTGGCGCGGGCCATGTCGGCGCAACCGAGGCAGTGGTCGCTGTGAAGGTGCGTGAGCGCGACGGCGCGCAGCGTAAGACCGTTGTCGGCGATGTTTTTCAACACGACATCGGTTTCATCGGAAGGGTCGAACACCATGGCGTCGCTGCCGTTGTGTACGATGTGACAGTTCGCTTCCAGCGGACCGAAGGGAAGAGTGATAACGGGCATGCCTGCCTCCTCATGGGTATTCTGTACAAACACCCATGGCTGTACCTTTTTTGCGGCCTGCGCGCAACGCCGCCCGGAGAGGCCGCGTCACGCTCTCTTCTTCGGCGTCGTCTCCTGCATGACGTCGCGCATGGGCGGACGACCGAAAAGGCGCTTGTACTCGCGCGAGAACTGCTGACGGCTCTCATACCCCACGGCGGCGCAGGCGCTCACGGCGCTGCAGCACTCGGTCATCATGAGTCTTCTCGCCTCGTGGAGCTTCAGGTGCTTGTGGAACTGCAAAGGACTCAGGGACGTGACCTTGCGGAAATTTCTGCTGAACGTGGACGGGGCCATGTTGACCAGAGACGCCAGCTCCTCCATGCGGAGCCGCTCCCGGCAATGGGCGCGCATATAGCCCGTGGTCTGCGCGATCTGACCGCCCGGGGAGCCGGGGGTGTAGAAGCTCCGCAGACACCTGCCGGACGGGCCGGTCAGCAGATAATAGTGGATTTCCCGGACAATCATGGGCGCAAGGACTCTTGCCCGCTGCCCATCGCACATCGCCTCCACGAGACGGCGGAACGCGCCGAGCATGTCCGGCGTCATGTCGGCCGTCTGCAGAGCGCTTTCGGCGGGGGGAGACAAGGCTCCGCCTGCCCCGGGAAGCTCCTCCATGAGCCGGAACACAAGCGCGCCGTCAAGCTCCAGCGCCACGGACAGAAAAGGATGCCGTCCTCCCTCCTCCCGTACAAGAAAGGAGCCGGGCATGCCCACGCAGTTCAGAAGATAACGCCCTCTGCCGCAGACGTGCGTTTCCGTTCCCATGAGAGCTTCCTGAACGCCCTGTACGGTCACCCCCAGAGATGGCGGACAGAAACCGCTTTCCAGCCGGGCCGCACTTTCTCCGCGAAACAGCGTCAGGCCCATGCCCGGCGACCGTCTTCCGGGCCGGGGCAGCAGCTCCGTCAGGCGCTTCTGCAAAAGAACGTAGTCGCGCTCCAGTTCCGCGGCTGTCGTCTCCATCATACTCCTCTCCAAAAAACGTTCAGGCCGGCCGACATGAGCGGCAGGCAGCACGGCGCAAAAAGTCCTACCGATGCTCTTTTTGAAAAGCGCCGGACGCCGCGCATGTGCGGGGCAGAGGACGTCTTTCTCATCCTACCTTTCTTCCTGTCACAGGAAAAAACGTCTGTCAAATCCCGTCCGACAGGCACCTGCCTGAAAAAACAGCGGAAAATACCTTTCCCGCCACTGCGGGACGCCATTGACGTCAGAGGCTCAACCGTTATGATGTGGCATCGTTTTTCAGGAGGGGACGGGTATGATAACTTCCTTGCTTCTTTATTGCGCTCTCGGCGCCGTGGCCGGACTGCTGGCCGGGTTGCTCGGCATTGGCGGCGGCGCCGTGGTAGTGCCCATGCTGGTGTTCTCGTTCCAGTGGCTCAACATTTCGCCGGACGTGGCCATGCACATGGCCGTAGGCACCTCTCTGGGCAGCATCATGTTCACCGCCATATCCAGCGCCATGGCCCATCACCGGCACGGCGGCGTGGACTGGCATGTGTTCCGCTGCATCGCCGTGGGCATTCTCATAGGAACCTACAGCGGCTCCTTCATCGCAGCGCGTATTCCGGGCCGCTATCTTCAGATGTTCTTCGTGGTGTTCCTGTATTATGTGGCCACCAACATGCTGCTGAACAAAAAGCCCAGCGCAAGCCGCACCCTGCCCGGCCTTGCAGGCATGACGGGCGCGGGCATGGTCATCGGCGCGGTGTCCAGTCTCGTGGGCATAGGCGGCGGCACGCTCTCCGTTCCCTTCCTCGTCTGGCACAACGTGGACATGCGCCGGGCCGTGGGCACGTCTGCGGCCATAGGCTTTCCCATTGCCTTCGCCGGCTGCCTCGGTTTCATCACCAACGGCTGGAACACTCCCGGCCTGCCGGAATACGCTCTGGGCTTCGTCTATCTTCCCGCCCTTGCCGGTATCGTGGCGGTAAGCATGCTCACCGCTCCCATCGGCGCGGGCATAGCCCACAAACTTCCCATTCCGAAGCTCAAAAAATTCTTCGCCTGCTTCCTCTACGTCATCGCCACCAAGATGCTGCTGGACGTTCTGTAGGTCTTTTTCCGTCAACGATAAAGGGGCCGCGTGATGCACGCGGCCCCTTTATTTTCGGCTCATACCCGTTCAGCGCAGCGCCATGAGCAGCGGAATGACCAGCGGGACAAGAAGCGTAAGGCACATGCCGGAAAATACCGCCAGAATGGCGCAGCGCTCGCCGCTGACCTGCGCGATGACGGGCAGGCAGGTATCCATGGCGGCGGCTCCTCCTGCGAGCACCGGCCCGAGTCTGCCCGAAAAGCGCACCAGAAAAGGCGGCAGAAGAAGCGCGAGAGCCTCGTGAATCATATTGGAGAGCAGCGCCATGGAGCCGAGAGCGGGGTCGCCGAGTCTCGTAATGATGACCGTGGCAAGACTGTAGTAGCCGAAGCCCGCGCCCACGGAGAGGGCTTCCGGCAGGGAAAGCGAAGAGACGCCGGAAAGCAGAAGCCAGGCCAGCGCGCTTCCGCACAGCGTGCCCGCCACCACGCCCAGAGGAATGAGCAGAATACGGGCCTTCAGCTCGCGCACGATGCCGAGGGCCTTCAAGTCGAAGCCTACTGTCATGCCTGCAAGCACAAGAAGCAGATAGAGCACCCACACCGCGGCCACGCCCGCAGCCGGACCCGCCGGGACAAGACGCAGCCAGCCGATGAGAACCCCGACAAGAAAGCAGCCCAGCGCCACAAAGGAAGACGTGTTGGCAGAAGCGCGGCCCGAAGACGCCGCTCCTTTTCCGGCCGCGTATTCGGGGAAGGCGAAATGCCCGAGAATTCTGGCGGCAATGAAGCAGCCCGCCACGGAAAAGGTGCTGACAAACGCCGCGTACAGTCCGATACTTCGAATCTGCCCGATAAGCGTATCGTCCAGTCCCAGAGAAAGTCCCAGCAGAAAAAGCATGACGCGCACGGTCCAGCCGAGGGCCGTGTTCACGCCCCTCACGGCCGCAGCGTTGTTCCGCAGAACCCAGCCCGCGGGCACGCCGCCTGCAATAAGCCCCATTTCCAGAATCATCATCGCCCTCTGGCGCAGTTATATCGTGCAGGCCGCCTTTGTCGGCGGACCGGAAAACGCGGTAAAAAGTAAGTGTCCGGAGCGGGCCGGACGCTTTTCTGCAAAGTACAGGCGCTTTTGTCCCTCCCTCTCAGGAGGAACTCCCGGAACAGCCTTTCAGAAAAAGCCTCTACCGATCCTGACGGCAGCGGCGATAGCGCAGCCAGAGCGCGCCCTCGTCAAGCGTCTGCACTTCTTCAAGGCGGAAGGCGCTCATCACGCCGTTGTCGAACAGGGATCTGCCTTCGCCCCCCGCCGTCACGGGCAGCACCACGAGGCTCAGCTCGTCGATGAGGTCTTCACGGAGGAACGAACCGTCAAGAAGACTTCCCCCTTCCAGCAGAAGACGGCGTATGCCGAAAATCTCCCGCAGCTTGCGCAGGGCCAGCGGAAGGTCGATGTCGTCCTTGCCCGCGAAAACACAGGATACGCCCGTCTCGTGCAGATAGGAAAGACAGGCCTGCGGCGTGCTTTCACAGAGCACTTCCACGATGTGCGCCTTATCATAGCCCGGGTCTTCGTCCTCGATATGCGACCCCTTCCAGCCGAGGGAGCCGTGCCTGTCGAAGGCCACGGCGAAAAAGGCGGCGTTCTCGTCGGCCACATGGTCCATGGGCGGCACCACCGACTCGGCGAAGCGGGAAAGGTCGGGCCGGAAACCGCGGGTGAAGCTCTCCTCCATGGTGACGCGGCCGCAGGCAAAGGCGCTTGCACTGTATTCACGGTGTATCCGGTAATAGGCCTCCAGCGCGGCCGCACAGCGGGGCAGACGCAGAAAATCGCCCGTCACCTTCCCGTCCAGAGACATGGTCATGTGACAGATGACGAAGGGCCTGTCCTGCGTGCTCTGCATGTTTTCTTTCATCAAAGGTTCCTTCATGGTCAGAATGTTCCCGGAAAGCATCCTTCGCGCCGGAAAAGCGTCCGAAGAAAACGCGCGAAGAAACGCCGCCCGGCGGCCACGGCAGGCGCAACCGTCTCCCTGCCCCGTGGCCGGGCCATCTTACCGGAAAAAAAGAAAAACGCCAGAGGTCGAAAAGCGCGTCAAAAAAACCTGCCTTTGCGGACGCAAAAACGGCGGGCACGGCTCATGAAATGAGCCCTGCCCGCCGCAATCATCGGATGGCGGAACGTGACGCCTAGAACTTGTAGCCTATGGTCAGGCCGAAGTTGTGGGCATAGCTGTTGTGCGCCCGGCCGGCGTAGGTGCTGACGAGGGGAGTACCGCCCTGTTCGCCCTGCCTGTTGCTGTAATTGATGTCGCGCACGTCGATGTACATGTAGGCGAGGTCGAGGGTCCAGTTCTCGTACTTGAAGCCGGCGCCCAGCGTGTAATAATTGCGGCCGTTGGAGGGCACGAGGTAATCGTAGCAGTTGTCGTCCTTGAGAGGCGAGGTTTCGTAGGTGAAGCCCGCGCGCAGGGTCAGCCAGTCCAGAGGCGCGTATTCCACGCCGAAGGTGAAGGCCCAGGTGTCGCGCCAGTTCTTCTGCTCGAAGAAGGTGGGCGTACCGTTGTGCAGGTTGATGGTGAGGTTGCGGTAACGGCTCCACACGGTATAGGCCACGTCGCCTTCAAAGCTCAGGTTGGGCAGAGGCTTGTACATCACGCCCAGGGTGATGACGTCGGGGATGGAGAGCTTGCCGTCGGCATCGCAGTTCTTCATTAAAGTCGAGAGGGCAGCACCATTCGAAAAACGGAAGCGGGCGCTGCCGTCGAAGGTCATGTCTTCGCTGGCGCGGTAGGTGAGACCGGCGCTCCACTGGTCGTTGAAACGGGCATGCAGACCGAAGTTGTAGCCGAAAGCGTAGCCGTTTTCGGAATGAATACGGGCATCGGCCTGGCCCATCATACCAGCGGGACCCAGATTGTACTGTTCATTCAGGCTGAGGTAACCCCAGGTGTAGCTCACGCCCGCGCTCACGGAGAAGATATCGTTAATCTTATACGCGATATTGGGGTTGATGGTGCTGGAGAGCAGCGTCACGGACTTGATGCCACCGGCAAGAACTGCGGCTGGCTGATTCGGCATAATAGGATTAAATCCCTGTTCGCCACCCCAAGCCGTCCAGTTGTCCGGGAACTGGGAGCCGAGACCGTAACGGGTGAAGGCGCCGATGCCGAACCACCACTTGTCGTTCAGCTGATGAGTCAGGTAGAAATGGGGAATGGGCCATGCCTGATTGGAGGTGGACACCGTTTCACCAATATAATTGCGGGTAATGTCGAAATTCAGCATGGAGACGGCAAGGCCCATCTGCGTGGCGGTGCCGGGAATCTGAGTGATGCCCGCAGGGTTGTAGGCAACGGCGGAAGGGTCGTCCGCACGGGCCACCATGCCGCCGCCCGCGCCGCCGCCGAGGGCCATGCCTCGCGCGCTCCATTCGGTAATGACGAAACCTTCGGCGCAAGCGCCGGAAACGCTGCCGGCCACCAGCCCGAAGGCCAGAAGGACGGAAGCGACACCTTTAACCTGATGGCGCGCAACAGCAGAGAGAGCGCGCATCACATGACGAGATACGTTCATAACTTCCCCGGTAAATGGAATGATATACCCGGCGGACGCCGGAAAAGCGTGTCCTTTCCCCGGCAGAGGACACAATGCCCCGCCTACCGGCCTCTCTCCGGTATCCGGAAATAACACATCCGGCTATGCGTACGCTTCTTTGTAAAAAAAATAAACGCTTATTTTACGATGGATTGCTATTTGTTTCATCAAAAAAATGATATATCCTTGCTTCACCGTGCCGCACCCGCCCCGAAAAACATAAGAAAAAATCACGCATGTTCCTGTGCCGCAGGCGTTTTCAGCCATCATACTCTGCCGCGGCGCAGGCTTCGAAAGATACCGTTGGTTCCCTGTCGTTCCTGTCCGATAACGACATGTTGCGGCAAATTTTTTCAACACCACGTCAGAAAACGACCGTGTCCCCCCCTGTTCAGGCGGAACGAATCCAGATGAAGCTGCCCTGCCTGCCGTCCACGCTGCCCTTGCGGCGGGCATGGCGGTAGGAAAAAAACAGCTCCGCATTATCGAAAGTGCATATATCGAGCCCGAGAATCCGCCCCGGCAGAAGTCCCGCCGACTCGAGCTGATGACGGGTCAGGGCCCATAAATCCACGCTGCGGCACGCCCTGTCGTACCACGGCAGATACTCCGGTCCCCACTCCTCATCGAAATTCACGAATTCCGCGGCCGCAGGTCCCAGACTGGGGCCCCTCACGGCCCACAGTTCCTGCGGTTCAAGACCGTAGTGCCCGCAGAACTCCTCCACGGCAATACGCGGATAGTCCTGCCGGTTGCCTCTCCAGCCCGCATGGACGGCCATGACAAAGCGCCCCGACTCATGCGCCACAAGGATGGGCTGACAGTCCGCGGTCTTTATCATGAGCGCAAGGCCCGGGCGGGAAGTGGCCATGCCGTCGGCCTGCTCCGAAGGCGTACAGGCGGGGTTCTGCCCTTCCGGCTCGAAGAGTGTGCGTACGCCGTGCACCTGATGGACCTCGGCAAAAGCCTGCACGCCGAAAAGCGCAGGAAGGGACGCGCGTCTCTGCCCTGAGGTCTCCGCCAGCTCCCCGCCCGCCAGCTCCTCCTCGGTGCATACGGCGTCAACAGGTCTGTCCCAGCTCTCCCGGGGCAGACGCGGAACAAGAAGGTCATGAAAGGAAAGCCCCACCACGGCGCAGTGCGCACGGTCGAGCAGGCGGTCGTAATAGCCGCCGCCGTAACCCAGGCGGTATCCTTCTGCATCGAAGGCCAGCGCGGGCACCAGCACCAGCGTCTGAGCTCCCGCCGAAAGCGCCTCATCGGAAAGCAGACGGGAACAAACGCCGGGGCGAGGTTCGAGCAGGCCGAAAGAAGAGCGCTCCAGCTCTTCCGGTCCGGCGCAGGCCACCATGTCCATCATTCCCGGCTCCCCTCTGCGGCAGCGCGGCAGAAACACCTCGCGTCCGCTCTTCCACGCTTCGGCAAGCAGAAGCGCCGTATCCGCCTCCCCCCGCACGGCCATGTAGAGCGTCACACGCACGCTTCTCTTCCAGAAAACGCTTTTTCCGCACCGACAGAATCCTGTCCCGGGCATCATCAGTCACGAAATAGCCCAGACCGCGGCGCGTCTGTATGATACCGTCGGACGTCAGTGCATCATACGTCCTGACAACGGTATTGGCGTTCACGCCGAGCATTACAGACAGTTCGCGGACACTGGGCACACGCGCTCCGGCCGTGTACTTTCCGTAAAGTATGTCATCGCATATCCTGTCGGCCATCTGAAGATATATGGCCCTGTCATCCCTGAAATCAGTCATCCGAGCTCATATCTTTTCATCAGAAAAAAGGAATACCACACATTCACAGCCAGCAACAGGCACGAAATCACCGCCGTAGACACCTGTGCCGCAGACCTTGAAAGCACGCCGGCCATCATCATGGCTGCAGGGGCGAACAGGACCAG
>CASFUJ010000032.1 GCA_949297645.1 uncultured Desulfovibrionaceae bacterium | reverse complement strand
TGTTTTTTTAGGTATAACCGTTTTGGGTTCCACCCGCTAAGCGGGTGGTTTTCTGTTTCGGTCGCTTCCGCTCCCTCAACTGCCTGAAGGCCTTAAAAAGAACAGGCCGCCCGCAAATTGCGGGCGGCCTGTTTCGTAAACGCCTTGGGGCGAAGTTACTTGATGGCATCCTTGAGAGCCTTGCCGGGAAGGAACTTCACAACGGAGCAGGCAGGGATTTCAATCTTCTCATTGGTGCGAGGGTTACGGCCGGTACGAGGTGCGCGTTTGACAACCTTGAAGCTGCCAAAGCCCATCAGGGTGATGGAATCGCCAGAAGCAAGGCACTCGGAGATGGCAGAAATCACAGCGTCCAGCGCTGCTTCCGATTTTACTTTCGTCTCAAGTCCGCTCTTGGCGTAGATCTTCTCGACCAGTTCAGCTTTCGTCATGGTTTCACTCTCCCAAAGATTTTTTGACTCTTTTACTGAGTCACTTCTCAGTAGAATGAGAATCCCCGTATGTCAAGCTTACCACAGCTAACCAGAGAAAATTTTTATGGAAAAGCCTTTTCATCGTCTTTCTGTAAAAGACTCCTGCCGCCGAAAACACTAGCGCCGCAAGCTTTGGCAACCGCCCGGGAACCTTACCGCCGGTCCCTGAGATTCACCCATGTCAGCTCATGTTTGTTACAGGAAAGGTGCACGACCTGCGACCCCGGTATCTCCCGAAACGCCTGCACCACAGCGTGGTCCGTGGAGCCCTGCAACTTGATGGTACAGACCATGTTGCCCACGGCTTCGGCCTTCAGCCACTCTTTCACCGTACCGAGCAGCCGCTCCGGATAGCAGGCCATGTCGGAAAAAAGCCAGTCCACATAGCCGGCCGTCTGCGGCTCCAGCCCGAAGCCGCTGCCGAGACAGTGCTCCACACCGGGCATGGCCGCCACACGCGCATCGAGCGGCGACTTGTCGATACTGAACACTTTTGCGCCCAGACCGGCAAGCACCCACGTCCAGCCCCCCGGTGCGGAACCGAGGTCAAGACAGAGCTCTCCCCGTTGCGGGCTGAGTCCGAGCAGCGTGAAGGTTTCCCACAGCTTGAGATAGGCACGACTCGGCGGATTCACCTTGTCTTCCTCGAAGCGCACTTCCCCATCGGGAAAGACGGAGCTGCATCTGGCGGAAACAAGCAGCGTATCGTGGTCCCACAAGGTCCACGAACCGAGAGGAGACGACGGCGCGCTCTGCCCGAAGGCCAGCGGCCGGGCCTTCACCGGCGGAAGCTGCTGCTCGATGAGCGCGGCCCGGCGATGAAAATCCACGGCGTGCAGCTTCCAGTTGCGCTGTATGGACTTGAGGATTCGTACCGCATCGCCCACGGAGGTGATGGGCTGAAAGAACGGCTCCAGCCAGATGTTCTGCGCCCAGGCGGAAGAAAACAGCCCCTCGGCCAGCACCAGGCGCTCCTTCACGTCGCGCACGCGCACGCCGTGAAGCGCAAGTTCCTCCTGAAGATCCCTTTCAAAACCCTTTGCCGCCAGATAGGCGATGAGCGGCCTACTTGACATTGGGGAAGAGCTCCGCGGCCATCTCGCGCAGTTTATACTTCTGCACCTTGCCGTTGGCCGTCTTGGGAAAATCCTCAACGATGGCGATATAGCGCGGAATCTTGTGCCAGGCCACGCGGCCGCGGCAGAAGTCGCGCACGTCTTCGGGCCGTATCGTCCTGCCCTCGCGGGGAATGAGGAAGGCGGCCACGTCCTCTCCGTAGCGGCGGGAAGGAATGCCCAGCACCTGCACATCGCGCACGGCGTCCATCTCCAGCAGAAATTCCTCGATTTCCCTGGGGTAGATGTTCTCGCCGCCACGCACGATCATGTCTTTGATACGGCCGGTGATACGCAGATACCCCGCCTCGTCCATGACGCCGAGGTCGCCGGTATGAAGCCAGCCTTCCGCGTCTATGGTCTCCGCCGTGGCTTCAGGCATGTTGAAGTAGCCCTTCATCACGTTGTAGCCGCGGCAGCAGATTTCTCCCTGACGTCCCGCATCCACAGTCTGCCGCGTCACGGGGTCGCGAAGCTCCACTTCCACGCCGTCCAGCACGCTGCCCACGGAACGGCAGCGATGTTCGTCGCTTTCCGTGATACCGGTCATGGTGATGACGGGAGAACATTCGGTAAGGCCGTAGGGAATGACGATGGCCTTGAGATTCATGGCCTCCATGACCTGCCGGATCAGAGGCTCCGGACATACGGAACCGGACATGAGGCCGAAGCGCAGACTGGAGAAGTCATACTGGCTGAAGCGGCGATGCCCCAGCATGGAAATGTAGGTGGAAGGCACGCCGTACACGCCGGTACACTTTTCGTCCTGTATGGCAGCCATCACTCTCTCGGGAGAGAACGTTTCCGTAATAACCATGGTGGCGCCATGACTCACGCAGGCCAGCACACCCACCACGCAGCCCAGGCAGTGGAAAAGCGGCAGCGGAATGATGATGCGATCCTTTTCGGTCAGCTCTTCACGTTCGCCCACCCAGTAGCCGTTGTTGCCTATGCCCACATGGGAAAGCATGACTCCCTTGGGGAAGCCCGTGGTGCCGGAGGTGTACTGCATGTTCACCACATCGTATGGGTCCACAAGAGCCTTGCGCGCCTCGTATTCCTCGTCGGAGACATCCCCTGCTCTGTTCAGAATGGCCGAAAGGGGCAAAACCCCCGGATGGGGGATATCCTTCAGGCTCATGACGCGGCGCAGGTGAGGAAATTTCTCGCAGTGCAGCTCTCCCTCATGCTGGTCCTTCAGATTGGGAATGACCCGGTACAGGGCCGACACATAATCATAATCCAGAAAGCCGTCGATGCAGAAAAAATTTTCGCACTCGGACTGGCGGATGAGATATTCCAGTTCGCTGTCGCGGTAATTGGTGTTCACCGCCAGAAGCGTGGCTCCTATGCGGGCGGCGGCGAACATGAGCGACACCCAGTTGGGCACATTGGTGGCCCACAGGGCGATTTTCTCGCCGGGCTGCACACCCAGCGCCATCAGACCCCGCCCCAGCCTGTCCACAGTGTCGGCAAACTCGCTCCAGGTCTGCCGGTAATCGTGCCCCACATAGACAAGGGCCTCACGCTCAGGAAAACGCCTGACGGTTTCGTCCAGCATCTGGCCGAGGGTGCGTTCCTGCAACTTGAATTCTGACATGTTCCGTTCCTTTACATCAGTACGCGGAAATTCCGGGACCCGGGGACGGACAGCCGCCGCCATGGGAGCAAACCTCGAAAGGGAAGTTTCCCGGAGGACTCTGCCCCTTCCGTCCGCTCAAAAACGTGACGAAAAACCTCTCGCGGCAGTTTCCAGTCCGGGTATCTTATGTTATTGCGGAGGCTTTCTCAAGGAAAAATGCTGCCCCCATCCCGCCGGGAACCTCGGAACGCTTTTCTTCGAAAGTCCTGAGAGCTATACTCACGCCCGGAGGTCTCCATGACGGCAAGGCATATCTATACGGTGACAGGTCAGGTTCAGGGCGTGGGCTTCCGGCCCTTCATCTACCGGGAAGCTTCGAAACTGGGGCTGACGGGAAGCGTTGGCAACACGCCGGAAGGCGTACGCATCGAAGTGCAGGGAGAGGAAGAAGCGCTTTCCCTCTTCTCCTCCTTTGCCGAACGCGTACCTCCTCTGGCCCGCATCGCCTCACTGACCAGAAAGGACGCCCCGCCGCTGCCGGACGAACACGAATTTCATATCCGCACCACACACTCCGGCACGCACCGCGGGCACAGCGTGCTCGTCAGCCCGGACGTGGCTCCC
Organism: uncultured Desulfovibrionaceae bacterium; assembly: GCA_949297645.1. GTDB lineage: Bacteria > Desulfobacterota > Desulfovibrionia > Desulfovibrionales > Desulfovibrionaceae > Mailhella. Next base: position 11,065 of record CASFUJ010000032.1, on the reverse strand, counting down.
TGCGACGCCTGTCTTGCCGACATGGCGGAGGAAGGAAACCGCCGTTTCGGCTATGCCTTCACCAACTGCACGAACTGCGGGCCGCGCTACACCATCACCCGTTCCATTCCCTACGACCGGCCGGTGACCAGCATGGCCTGTTTTCCTCTGTGCGCTCCCTGCGCCGAAGAATACCATGACCCGGCGGACCGCCGCTTCCATGCCCAGCCCAACGCATGCCCGGACTGCGGCCCCGTGCTCTGGCTGGAGAGAGGGCAGCGTGCCCTGCCCCTGCTGAGTGAAGAAGCGACGGGGGCCATGCAGAGTCTCCCGCCAACGCAGCAGGCCGTGTACGAAACGCGCAGAGCACGCTATGGCCTGCCGGACGACACCATCATGGGCAACGGCGCGATTATCGCCCTGCTCCGGGCACTGCGAAAAGGGCATATCGCGGCCGTGAAGGGGCTCGGCGGCTTCCATCTGGTCTGTGACGCGCAGAACGTCGAAGCCGTGGCGGAACTTCGCCGCCGGAAAAACCGACCTCACAAGGCGCTTGCCGTCATGGTGGGCGACGAGAAAAGCGCGCAGCGCTTCGCCTCCCTCAGCAGGGACGCGCTCCTTCGCCTCACCTCCCCGCGGCGGCCCATCGTCATCTGTCCGCGGCGCAAGGGGGCGCTTCCGGACATTCTGGCGCCCGATACCGCAAGCATCGGACTCATGCTGCCCTCCACCCCGCTCCATCACCTGCTCTTCCATCCGGAATGGGCGGGAGGCGGCAGGGAAGACGCGCTGCCCGCCCTCGTCATGACGTCCGGCAATCCCCACGGCGCGCCGCTGTGCCTCGGCAACAGGGAGGCGAAGGAACGCCTTGCCGACATGGCCGACCTCTTTCTGCTCCACGACCGCGACATTCTCGTTCGTGTGGATGACTCCGTACTCTTTGCCGCCGCAGAGACACGGAAGGACGACGCTCCGGCCCTCATGGTGCGCCGGGCGCGCGGTTTCGTGCCCGAACCGCTGCCCCTGCCCGAAAGGCCGCAGAGAAGCGGAGAAGACTGCGTGTTCGCCGCCGGGGCGGAGCTCAAGCATACCTTCTGTCTCACCCGCGGGGCGGAAGCCTTCGTCAGCCAGCATATCGGCGACGTGAGCCGCCCCGAAACGCTCGCCTTTTTCGAGGAAACCCTGGGCCATCTGCTCAAGCTTCTGGAAGTGGAACCGCGCCTCGTGGTGCGCGACCTGCATCCGGATTATCTGTCCAGCCGCCTCGCGGACGAGTTCGCAAGGCAGCACGGGCTGCCGGAACTTTCACTTCAGCACCATGCGGCCCATGTCTGCGCCGTCATGGCGGAACACGGCCTGACCTCTCCCGTGCTGGGCCTTGCGCTGGACGGCTCCGGCCTCGGGGACGACGGCACCATCTGGGGCGGAGAACTGCTGCTGGTCCGGCCCGGACACTGGCAGAGAACCGGACGCTTCTCTCCCTTCGCTCTGCCCGGCGGCGAGGCCGCCATACGCTCGCCCTGGCGCGTGGCCGAAGCTCTGCGGCACGCATCAAACCTGCCCGAAACCTGCCGTCCCTGGCTCGCCGGTTCCCCCGGGAGAACAAGACTCTCTCCCATGGTGGAGGAAATGCTGAAGCGTGACGTGCGCTGCCCGCGCACCTCGAGCTGCGGCCGTCTGTTCGACGCCGTTTCCGCCCTCTGCGGCCTGTGCTTCGACATCACCTACGAGGGGCAGGCCGCCATCCGCCTCGAGGAGGCGCAGGACAGAAGCGAAACCGGAGCGTACCGCCTGCCGTTACGGGAAAAGGACGGCCTTCTGGAGGCGGACGTGACGGAACTCTTCCGTCAGGCCGCCCGGGACGCAGCGGAACCTGCGCGTCTGGCGCGTCGTTTTCACAGAGGACTCGCCCATGGGCTTGCGGCATGGGCGCGCGCCGCGGCCGACAGCACGGGCGTCACGGACGTGGCGCTGTGCGGAGGCGTGTTCAACAACCGGACCCTGCTGACGGAACTGCCCGCCGAACTTCGCCGCCTCGGCCTTACCCCCCTGCTGCCCTCCCGCTTTCCGTCAGGAGACGGAGCCATCGCCCTCGGGCAGGCCCTATGGGGCGACTGGTTCCTCGGCGCGTAAGCAACCCTCTCTTTCCAAGTCCCCCCGCAGGACCCGTCTGCGTAGCCCGCGCCGCGAAAAACGCTGCGCACATGCCTGAGCCGCCCTCTTCCGCAAGGTTAGAAAGGAGAAGAACGGACAACGCGGACTTCCGCGCCCGTCCCGGGAGGCAACACAGGAACGCTTCGCCCACTGGGGAAAGTGAGAAAACGCCCCGTCCGCAAGCGCCGTCCCTGCGGCAGCGCGTCTCTGCTTCCGAAAGCGCCCTGCCGCACACCCCGTTACGGTCCGCTCCCAAGTTGCACGCCTGCGGCGGGCGCTTATCCTCACTTCTCCTGCCCCCTGCCTTCGCACAACGTCCCCCCCCCGAAAAAACGCCGGGGAAGGGCCGCCTGAAAATTTGCAAAGAAGCTGAAAAGCCTCTGCACAGAGGCTCCGCCGCCCTCTCCGAAGCTTCGCGGACAAGAGGCCGGGGCATCACATTCTTGACTATATACAGATAACCGGATATAGTAAATCGATAAATCTTGATATTCGTGTCCTGACAGAAGGTTATGAAGGCTCTTCGATATTTCAAAGCCCTTTCGGATGAAACCCGCCTGCGTCTTGCGCTGGTTCTTTTCCATTACGAGCTGTCCGTCAACGAGCTGGTCTCGCTTCTCGGCATGGGGCAGTCGCGCATCTCGCGGCACCTCAAGATTCTGACGGAGGCGGGTCTTCTGCAGTCGCGTCGGGACGGACTATGGGTATTCTATTCCGCCGAGCCGGAAGGACCGGGGCATGACTTTCTCGCCGGGGTCATCGCCTTCATGCAGGACGACGACACCTGCCGCGCCGACCTCGACATGGCATCGCGCATCATCGAGGAGCGGGCCCTGAAAACACGGCAGTTCTTCAACGACATCGCCGACGACTGGGACGAGATGAACCGCGAGATTCTCGGGGATTTCTCTCTGCCGGACGTGATTCTGCGCGCCGTGCCGGAAAACTGCGGCGTAGCCGCGGACCTGGGCTGCGGCACAGGCGAGGTGCTCGAACATCTGCGCGGAGCCTGCCGCGAACTCATCGGCGTGGACGATTCCCCGCGCATGCTGGAGCTGGCGCGCCGCCGCTTCGGCGACAACATGAACGGCATCTCCCTGCGCATAGGCGAACTCGACTACCTGCCCCTTCGCGACGGCGAAGCGGACTTCATCTGCATCAATCTGGTGCTGCATCACCTTTCCCGCCCCTCCATGTCCCTTGGAGAAATCGCCCGGGTGCTGCATCCCGGAGGACTCGTGCTGGTGACGGATTTCGATCAGCACAGTCAGGAATCCATGCGCACCATGTACGGCGACCGCTGGCTCGGCTTTTCCCTCGACGAACTTTCCGCCGCCCTCGTCAAAACCGGACTGACCATCGTGGACTACCGTCGTCAGCCGGTGAAGAAAAATCTGGCGCTGCACCTCATTCTGGCCCGCAAGAGCGCCGCAACCGCGGCCCCTTCCGCGCTGTGACCTTTTCAACGTTTTCCCAACCTTTCACGGAGCTGTCATGTCTGCCAAAAGTCTCGATTTGTCTCTTAACTACAAAGTCGCCGATATCTCCCTTGCCGACTTCGGCAAAAAGGAAATCCAGCTTTCCGAGCGTGAAATGCCCGGTCTTATGGAGCTCATCCGCCGCTACGGCGACAAGAAGCCCCTCAAGGGCATGAAAATCAGCGGCTCTCTGCACATGACCATTCAGACGGCCATGCTCATCCGCACCCTCTACGAACTCGGCGCGGACATCCGCTGGGCCTCCTGCAACATCTTCTCCACGCAGGACCACGCCGCCGCGGCCATCGCGGAACAGGGCATGGCCAAGGTGTTCGCCTGGAAGGGCGAATCTCTGGAAGATTACTGGTGGTGCACGGAAATGGCCCTCACCTGGCCCGACGGCTCCGGCCCCGACCTCATCGTGGACGACGGCGGCGACGCCACGCTCCTCATTCACAAAGGCGTGGAAGCGGAAAACGACCCCTCCGTGCTGGAGCGCACCCCTTCCTGCAAGGAAGAAGGCATCATCATGGAGCGCATCGCCCTTTCCCTGAAGAACGACGCCACCCGCTGGCACCGCGTGGCCGAAAAGGTGCGCGGCGTGTCCGAGGAAACCACCACCGGCGTGCATCGCCTCTACCAGATGGAAAAGGAAGGCAGGCTGCTCTTCCCGGCCATCAATGTGAACGACTCCGTCACCAAGTCCAAATTCGACAACCTGTACGGCTGCCGTGAATCCCTGGCCGACGGCATCAAGCGCGCCACGGACATCATGGTGGCGGGCAAGGTCGTGGTCGTCTGCGGCTACGGCGACGTGGGCAAGGGCTGCGCCGCCTCCATGCGCGGTTTCGGCGCCCGCGTGCTCGTGACGGAAATCGACCCCATCTGCGCCCTTCAGGCCGCCATGGAAGGCTATCAGGTCGTCACCATGGAAGACGCCCTGCCCTACGGCGACATCTACGTCACCTGCACCGGCAACTGCGACGTCATCACCGGCGAGCACATGATGGGTATGAAGGACGAAGCCATCGTGTGCAATATCGGCCACTTCGACAGCGAGATCCAGATGTCCTGGCTGGAATCCAACCCCGAATGCCGCAAGATGGAAATCAAGCCGCAGGTGGACAAATGGTTCCTGCCCTCCGGCCGCTCCATCATCGTGCTGGCCGAAGGCCGCCTCGTGAACCTCGGCTGCGCCACGGGTCACGCCAGCTTCGTCATGTCCAACTCCTTTACCAATCAGGTGCTGGCACAGATGGACCTTGCCGCGAATGCGCATGAAGCCCGCGTCTATACCCTGCCCAAGAAGCTCGATGAAGAAGTGGCCAGACTGCACCTCGCCCGCCTCGGCGCCAAGCTCTCCACGCTGACGCAGAAGCAGGCCGACTATATCGGCGTTCCCGTGGAAGGCCCCTTCAAGAACGACATGTACCGCTACTAAAACCGGCTTTCCCCATATCCCAACAGGAGAAACGTTTCCGACGGCAGAGCCATGCCTCCGGGCGACAAAGAACCGCCCGAAGGCATGGCTCTGGTGCATGGCAACCTTCCCATCTTCACAGCCTCAGAGGACGGCCTTCTCTTCCGTCTTTCGTTCGCCCGGTACAGGGCACTTCCCGGGCATGAGGTTTTTCCTTACGGTACGCCGCCGCTTTTCGCCTTCGTGACGATACCGTCTCTCCGCAAAACGCCCCTCCGGAAAAATCCGCCGCGCGGAAGCCGGCCCCCCCCTCATAACTCCCCTCTCCGACGGAACGCAGGAGACAGAGAGAGGGCACGCCTGCATTCAAGAAATCTCCGCGCCTTCGTCATGCGTTCTTCCGCCTCCGCGTCTGCTCAGGGGAGGCATGGATTCCCCTTCCGACCATGGCTCGAATAAAGCAACACTCCCGATTTGTTCCCGGGATACCGCATAACCTGCGCCCTCGCCGGTTAAATACGAAAAAGCCTGCGGAAGATGTCCGCAGGCTTCGACATTCTACTTCAAAGGAATCAGGCCTAGGACTTTTCAGGAAGTCCCAGCACGGCGCGGCAGAGTTCAGGCTCGAGTTCCTCCAGAGAATCCACAAGGCGCAGGCCTTCCACATACGGAGGACGGCAGAGGCCGAACACACGCTTGCCGAACTGGAGAGACAGCGCGATTTCGGAAATGGTGCCGAGCCCTCCGCCCACGGCCACCACGGCCACGGCGGCACGGGCGATGAGCGCGTTACGCGCTATGCCGATGCCGGTGGATACCGGTACCGTGACATAGGCGTTGCCCTTGCGCCAGTCATCTTCCGGCAGAAGCCCCACGGAAATACCGTTGCCTTCCTTTACGCCGAGGCACACGGATTCCATAACCCCCTGCCGACCGCCGCAAAGCACCGTCAGTCCGAGCTCTGCAAGACGGGTTCCCAGCCTGCGGGCCATGGCCCGCTCTTCATCGGAAGCCTCACGCGGCCCTATGACGGCCACGGGGGGACGAAGCGGCGTTCCGGAGTCTTTCTGAAGCCAGCGCACGGCTTCCGTTTCTGAGATTTCCCGGCCCGGCTTGAGAGAGGCATCGGGTACCCAGGTCATGGTTTCAGGCTCCAGACGCAGGCTTCCGTCATGGAGCACTCCTTCCGTCAAATACAGCATACCGGCTCCTTTACGCTCTCTTCAGGCGCTGTTCTCTGCGCATGGCAATGACTTCCGCAACGCCCATAATCATGCTGCATGCCCCGAGAAGCACCAGCGAAATGGCGGCGGCCTGTGAAAAATTGGTTCCCGTATCGGAAATGCTGCTGTAGAGAAGCAGCGGCAGAATATTCACCTGAGAGCCGACCAGCGCAAGAGCCGTACCGTAGGCGCCGAAAGCCACGGCGGCGACAAGACAGAAGGATACGCCGATGGTCGGCAGAAGCTCCGGCAAAAGCACGTCGAAGAAGGCCCGCAGTCTGGTCGCGCCCATGGAATGGGCCGCCACCAGCAGGCTCCGGTCGAAGTTGGTCAGCGCCGGAAGAAGAAGCAGAACAACGCGGGGAATAAGGTAATAACAGTAGGCGAGGGCAAGGCCGACAGGGCTGTACACAAGCCCGGCCACCCAGTCCGGCGAAACGCCGACTTCGGCCAGAAGCAGCGTGATGAAACCGGCCCGGCCGAAGCAGAGAATGAAACCGTAGGCCACGATGAGGCCGGAAAAGGTCAGGGGCAGGGAAATGCAGAACATGGCCAGAAGCCTCGCCTTTTCCTTCATGACGGAAAGACGCAGAGCCACGGGTACGCCGACGAGCACGGAAAGCACCCCGGCCGTCAGTGCGAGCAGAGTACTGCCTTTGAGTCCTTTAAGGAACAAAGGGTCGCTCCACAGGCCGAAAAACGCTTCTCCCTTGTCGAGGAAGGGCTCCACCAGAACGCTGCCCAGAGGCACCAGAAAGAACATGACCAGCACAGCGAAGGCAGGCAGGGCCAGCAGCATTATCTTCATTGTCTTATTCATAGTTCACCTGCCCAGGTCTGCCCCGGACAATTCCGGGGCAGACCGCGGGATTATTTACCGAGGATAAGCTTGGTCCAGTTCTCATCAATAAACGTCTTCTGCGAAGAAGCCTTCACGATGTCCAGAGGCTGTACCTGGGGAGCATCGGGCATGTAGGCGCGCATATTTTCGGGAATCTGCACCGTGGGAACGGAAGGACGCACGAAGCCGTCAACAAACACGGCCTGTCCGGCATCGGACATGACCCAGTTCAGCCAGAGCTTGCCGCCGTTGGGGTTCGGGCCGTTCTTGACCAGACTCATGGCATAGGGGGCGGCCACGCTGGCTTCCTTGGGAATGACCACCACGCAGTCGTCGCCCATGCCGTCGATGAGCTTGGCCTTCAGGCCGTCGCCTTCATAGGCGATCCAGATGGGAATCTCACCCTTGATGAACTTGGCGTAGGGCGTGGTTCCCTCGGTACGCAGTACGTTGCCGTTCTTGTGCAGCTTGGCGAGATATTCAATGCCGGGCAGCACATTGTCCACGCTGCCGCCGTTGCCGTAGGCCGCGCCGAAGGTCAGTACCTGCCCCTGTCCGGTGGAGCGGGGGTCAAGATACACGATGCTGTTCTTGTATTCGGGCTTGAGCAGATCTTCCCAGGACTGGGGAACGTTCTCCACCAGCTTCTTGTTCACGAGGAAGGCCACCACAAGCTGATGCACGATGAACCATTCCGCATCGCCGTCGCGATAGGCTTCGGGAAGCTTGTCGAAATTGACGGGCTTGTACCCTTCAAGCACCTTCTTTTCCTTGGCGTCGATGGCGGAGGCGGCGAAATAGTAGGCCGTATCGGCCTGAGGACGACGGCGGGTCTTGTCCAGAGCCACCACGGTGGCGCCGGAACCGATGTCGTTGTACACGAGTTCAACGCCTTTATAACGCTGCTGGAACGCCTTGAACTGGTTGGCCCAGTTGGCCCACGTCGGCCCGGTATCGAAGGAGACCACCATGCCTTCCTTCAACGCCTCCTCATAAAGCTGGCGTTCCCCGGGGTACAGCTCGGGGCCTTCGAAGGCCGTCGCCACCGAAGGAATAGTCAGAGCAGCGGCCATGACCATACCCAAAAAACCGGACATTTTCTTCATCATGTTCTCCTCTAGGGAAAATGCCGCATATACGGCGTTCTCAGGCTTCTTCAAACGGCAGCAGCTGCACCGCTTCCGGCGGTATGCCGACTCTGGTGAAAGGCCGTCTGCGCGCCGTTTCTCCCTCTATGCCGCTTCCGCCCACGGAAAACGTGTAGCGACGCACGGCGCCGAGGAAGGAGTCGGCGGAAATGGCGCCGTCAAACACATTCACCGTTCCGGTGGTGTCGGGCATCACCCGCTCGGGCCGCACAAGCACGGTCACCTTGTCGCCGCTTCTGTAAGGCGCGCAGGAGCAACGCAGCTCACCGAAAGGCACGCGCACGGTATCGGCATCCACAACCACGCCGTCCCAGAGGTTGGCGTGTCCCACAAAGGCCGCCACACGGCGGTTCACCGGTCTGTCATAGAGCTCCTGCGGCGTGGCTATCTGGATAAGCCTCCCATGATGCATGAGAGCGACCTTGTCCGCCATGGAAAGCGCTTCTTCCTGGTCGTGCGTCACATGCAGCGCGGTAATGCCCTGCTCCTTCTGAAGACGCCGTATCTCCCGGCGCAATTCCACGCGCAGACTGGCGTCAAGGGCGGAAAGAGGTTCGTCGAGCAGCAGCACGTCGGGGTTGAAGCCGAGGGCGCGGGCGAGCGCCACACGCTGCTGCTGACCGCCGGACATGGAACTCGGCAGTCTGTCGGCAAAGGCGGCGAGTCCCACACGCTCCAGCATGTCGAGAGCCTTGCGCCTGCGCTCCGCCGGAGGCACCTTGCGGATTTTCAGCGGATAGGCCACGTTCTCCGCGCACGTCATGAGGGGGAAGAGCGCATAGGACTGGAACACCATGCCCACGTTGCGCAGTCTCGCGGGAACGCCGCAGACATCCCGCCCGTTGATGAGGATTCTGCCGCTGTCCGCCTGCTCGAACCCGGCCACCAGCTTGAGCATGGTGGTCTTGCCGGAGCCGCTGGAACCGATGACGGCCACAAGTTCCCCGTCCTCGGCGGAAATATTGACATCATGAACGCCGATTCCCGACGAAGGATACACAAAGGAGCAATTTTCAATCACGATGCTCATACGATTTCTGCGTGCCTCTTAATGCTTCTTGGCTCTGGAGGCCGAACGGGCCGTGAGCGCGCTTCCGGCCGCACTGGCACAGGCCAGAAGCAGCAGGACCATGGTGGTGGAACAGGCAAAGCCCGTGGCTCCGTAGAAAGACTGCAGCAGGACCACGGGATAGGTTCTATTCAGGAATCCGGCGATGAGGTTGGTAATCTGGAATTCCCCGATGGAAATGGCGGAAACCACCACAAGACCGGAAAAAATGCTGTGCTGAAGAGAAGGCAGGATGATGTGGAAGAAGCGCTGCCCGAAGGAAGCGCCCAGAGATTCCGCCGCAAGTTCCAGCTTATCCAGATGAAGATGACGGATGTCCGCCACCAGCGTCTGGAACATGTACGGCAGCGTGGATACCACATGCGCCGCGATGATGAGCCAGGTCGTGCCCAGATACGGCATGGCGTCCGTGGAGAAGATAAGGATGTAGCCGAACGCGAGCACGGCCGGAGGGGCCGCAATGGGCATGATGGCAAGAAACCGGCCGGTAAGCCCGGCAATCTTTCCCATGCTGCGGGTAAGAGCATAGGCCAGGGGCACCGCCAGCGCCGTCACGATGACGCAGGTGGACACGGCCACCTCCAGACTGACGATGAAGGCCCTTCTGAAGCTGGGGTCGTTCCAGACATCCAGATACCAGCGCAGAGTGAAACCGGTGGGCAGAAACGTGTTCGTCCAGGTTTCGCCGAACGAGCCTATCAGCAAGAGCGCGATGGGCAGAAAAATGTACACAAGATAAGCGACGACGAGCATGATACCTCTTTGTCGGAATCATCCGTTCCGGCAGTCTGTACTTCCACGGAAAAGATGCACACAGCATAACCTGCCTTTATGACGATTAGATTACGCATGTACGACAAGTTTAATCAACCGGAAAAATCACCGCCCGTCCTTTTTTTCTCAGAACGCGGCAGGAAAAGCCTCTGCTTCAAAAACAATATTGCCGACATTTTCTTCTTATTCATCAGTATGTTGTGGGCTCATGAGGTCATATCGTCCCCTCTTTCCGACAGAAAAATTTTTATCTCCGGCCACGCCCGCCTGAAGATGCGTCTTTTTCCGGCATGACGGCGCCCGTCTTCTCCGCAAGAATGTGCGTTCCGCGCAGAAAACACGTCCGGTCCGCACAAAGCCATGCGGAAGTCGGCGGCTTTTCCACAAAGCCGCCGCAAAAGACCCACGGTATCAAAACGCATCGGGGCAGGAGAAAAAGCGATGTGTGCAGGCAGAGAGACGCGCCACGTCAGGACGGAAAAGAAGCCCCTCGCCTTCAGCGCATCCTTATCAGAATTCGGTATAGCTTCCGCCCGTGAAGGGCATGCGCAGGGAAGGAAGCGTGCGTTCCAGAAGTACGCCGTCGCGGTGCGGCGTATCGTATCCGTAGGTGGCCTGTATGCCCAGATAGACGAAGTGCACGGCCCTGTCCACGGCCACGGGCAGAGCGTCGCCCTGCAGAAGACTTCCGGTGAGCACGCTTGCAAAGGCGTCGCCGGTGCCGGGATAAAAGGCGTTCAGGTGCGGCACTTCCACCTGCCAGAAGCGACGGCCGTCATAGGCCACGGTGGACATGTTCTCCGGACTGGACGCCGGAGCGCTCGTAATGACCACGGCGGAAGGTCCCATGGCCGCAAGGGCGCGGAGCTGGTCGCGCAACCCCTGCCGGCTGAGGTCCGGTCGGAAGGGTTCTCCCAGCAGAAAGGCCGCTTCCGTGAGATTGGGGGTGATGATGTCGGCCAGACAGATCAGTTTCTTC
>CASFUJ010000031.1 GCA_949297645.1 uncultured Desulfovibrionaceae bacterium | reverse complement strand
CGCTGCGCATGCATGTTGAGAACACGGAGCTTGCCGCGGGGGAGAAGGTGCGTCTTTTCCTTTCTTCTCCCTTCGAAGGAACGGGGCTCATGACGCTTGAGCGCGACGGCGTGACGGCATGGCGCTGGTTCCATACCCGCGCCGGGGACAGCGTGCAGGAAATAGCGGTGCCGGAAGACTTCGAGGGCCGTGCCTACGTTCATGTGGCGCTGGTGCGTTCTCCTGCCTCGAAGGACGTGTTCATGCAGCCCTACGTCCATGCCGTGGCCCCTGTGGCCGTGAACGTGGGACGGCGGGACATGGCGCTTCGTGTCACGGCGCCTTCCGGCCCCGTGCTGCCCGGCGGCGTCATCCGTGCCTCCGTCACGTCCCGTGCCTCCGGCAGGGCGCTGATATTCGCCGTGGACGAAGGCGTGCTGCGCCTGACCGCTTTCCCCACGCCCGACCCTCTGCGTTACCTTCTGCGTGACAGGGCGCTGGAAGTGGAAACAAGACAGATGTTCGATCTGCTCATGCCCGAACACGGCAGTTTCCGTATTCCGGCCTTCGGCGGCGATATGGCCATGGCCGGCGGTCGTTTCCACAATCCCTTCAAGCGCAGGAGCGAGCCGCCCCTCAGCTGGTGGGCCGGTCTTGTGGACGTGAAGGCGGGGGACAATGCCGTTGAGATTCCCGTGCCCGACTACTACAGCGGCACGGTACGCGTGATGGCGGTGGCGGCCTCGCCGGAGGCGGCGGGCAGCGCCGACGCCCGCGTGGAAGTGCGCGCGCCCGTGGTGCTTACGCCGCAGCTTCCGGTGCTGGCGTCTCCGGGCGATGTGTTCGAAGCCTCTCTGGCCGTGGCCAATCATACCGGCGTGCCGCTGAAGGCAGAACTTTCGCTGGAGAGCGACGGGGCGCTGCGCATGGTGGAAGCGCCGTCTTCCTCCATTGAAGTGGCTTCCGAGGCGGAAACGGTGATTCCTTTCCGTATGGAAGCGGCGGATATTCCCGGTTCCGCCGAGGTACGCTTCATCGTGAAGGGCGAAGGCGTCGAGGCCTGCCGCACGGCGTCGCTTTCCGTACGCCCGGCTTCCGCCCTGCGCGAGAGCCTGAAGGTGGGTTCCACCTCTTCGTCCATGGTGCTCGAGACGGGGCGCAGTCTTTATCCGTATGACGCAACGGGCTCGGCCTCGGTGTCCGCCCTGCCGTTGCCCGCTCTGCGCGGACTTCTGCGGTATCTTGATAGCTATCCCTACGGTTGTGTGGAACAGCGCATCAGCCGGGCCATGCCCTTTGCATTGCTCATGAACCGGCCCGAACTTCTTTTCGACGCTTCCCGTCCGCCGGAAGAGACGCGCAGACTTGTGCGGGAAAGGCTGGATGACGCCGTGCAGGCCGTGCAGGGCGCGTTGCAGTGGCGCGGCGTGTCGCTCTGGCCGGGCGCGGAGCCGAACCTTTTCGTCACGGCCTATGCCGCCGATTTTCTGCTTACCCTGCGCGAGGCCGGAGCGGAGCTTCCCGGCGGTCTTCTGTCCGACGTGTGCAACGCTCTTGAAAGAGCTCTGGACCGTGTGCCCACGTCGCTGGAGGAAGGCCGGGTGCAGGCCTACGGACTCTGGGTGCTCACCCGCGAGGGACGCATCACCACGCAGTCGCTCTCCCAGCTGGTGAACAGGATGGAGGAGATGTTCCCCGGATGGCGGGAGGATGTGACCTCCTCGCTGGTGGCCGCATGCTGTGCCGTCATGCGCCTGCAGGAGGATGCGGAGCGCTTTATTGCCATGTACCGCAGTCCTGGCCCCGGCTTCCGGAGCGGGGACGCTCTGGATGCGCTGGCGGTTCAGGCCCTGCGCGCCACCATTGTGGCAAGGCACTTCCCTGCGATTCTGGAAGACATGCGCGAACATCTGACGGAGGAACTTGTGGATACCACGGGCGGCGGTCACTATGTCAGCTTTTCCGCCGCGCTGACCGTGCGCGCGCTTCTGGATGTGGAAAAGGCGGCCCCCCTGCCAGAAGGCGTTGCGCTGCAGTGCACGGCCATGCAGAGCGGCTTTGCGCAGGAGTCCTTCCTGCCGCAGGAGCTTTACGGTATGCTCACCCTTACCGCGCCGGGCTGCGCGTCCTATGCGCTCACCGTGCCGGAAGGCGGAGAGTCTCTGTATTTCGAGGTGTCGTCCCGGGGCTTCGATCGTACCGTACCAGAGACCGCACTTGCCGAGGGGCTGGAGGTGACGAGAAGCTACCTTGACGCCGAAGGCAATGTCCTGACGTCGGTGCGGCAGGGCGATGTGGTCACGGTACGCATCACCGCAAGGGCCCACGGCGGCGTGGTGAACGATGTGGCCATCGTCGATATGCTGCCCGGCGGCTTCGAGATGGAGCTGGCCGTTCCGGTGGAGGGGCAGGACGTGCCCGGTACGCTGCGTTCCGACCGTCGGGAAGACAGGATGATACTGTTTACCGCCCTCGGGCCCGATCCTTCCACCTTCACCTATGCCGTGCGCGCGGTGAACAGAGGTCGTTATACTCTGCCCGCCGTGCAGGCGGAAGCCATGTACGACCGCAGTCTGCGCGCCCATGCGTCGGGCGGAAGAATTGCGGTGGAATAGGAGCGCGTGCCCCTTCCTTCGGGAAGGGGCGCCCTCCGGGAGGCGTTTTTGAAGGTTCGCAGCGCATGGAAGTGGGCCCTGCTGCCGGTTGTTCTTCCCGTTGTTCTTCTCTGGCTCTGGATTGCCGTGAGCGAAAAGCCGCCGCTGCTGGACGGGGTGGAGTTCTCGCCGCTGGTGCTGGACAGGGAAGGGGAACTTCTGCGGATGGGCCTGACGTCCGATGAGAAGTATCGCCTGCGCGTGCGTCTGCACGACGTTTCCCCGGAAGCGGTGAGTGCCGTTCTGCGCTACGAGGACCGGTTCTTCTATCGTCATCCCGGCGTCAATCCGTTTTCCATGCTCCGGGCCGCCGCCTCCATGCTCGGCGGCGCGCGGCGCATGGGCGGCTCCACCATCACCATGCAGGTGGCGCGTCTTCGTCTCGGGCTTTCCACAGACACTGTGGCGGGCAAGCTCCGGCAGATGCTCTTTGCGCTTCGGTACGAATATTACTACGACAAGAACGATATTCTGGAGGCTTACTTCAATCTTGCGCCCTACGGCGGCAACATCGAGGGCATAGGCGCCGCCGCGCGCGTCTATTTCCACACGCTGCCGGGCGGCCTTTCCCGTGCCGAGGCGCTGGCGCTGGCGTCCGTGCCCCAGAACCCCGTGCGGCGCAGTCCTCTGAACGGCCCGGATTTTGAAGAGGCCCGTCTGAGGATGCATCGCCTTGCCGCAGAGGCCGGGGACGGGAGCGTCGGGGCAGACCGCTCCGGTCTCGGAGGGCCGCTGCCTCTTCGCGTGCACGGGCCCGCTTCTCTGCCTTTCGAAGCGCCCCATGTGTCGAGCGCCCTTCTGGCCTTCTCGCTGGACGGAAATCCGGTACGCACCCATATCGACAGGGCCGCGCAGGACGTGCTTGAGAGAGCCGTGAGAGGCTTTGCCGCCAGAGGCAGGCGCTACGGGCTGAACAACGCCTCGGCGCTGCTTCTGCACTGGCCGAGCATGGAAATACGCGCGCTGGTCGGATCGGCGGACTTTTTCAACGCCGCCATTTCCGGTCAGGTGGACGGCACGCGTGCGCGGCGTTCCCCCGGCTCCACGCTCAAGCCCTTCATCTACGCCATGGCGCTGGAGCAGGGGCTGATTCATCCGCGGACGCTGCTGGCCGATTCCCCGCGCAGCTTCGGCGGGTACGACCCCGAGAATTTCGATCGTATCTTTCGCGGTCCTCTGCCTGCGGAGGAAGCCCTCCGCGCAAGCCGCAACGTGCCCGCCATCGCGCTTGCCGCGCAGCTTCGCCCCAACCTGTACGCCTTTCTGCGCCGTGCCGGGGTGGAACTCGCCTTTGATGAGGAACATTACGGACTCAGCCTCGTACTCGGCGGCGCGGAAGTGACCATGCGGGAGCTTGCCGGACTGTACGCCATGCTGCCGAACAGGGGGGTATGGCGGCAGCCGGAGCTTTTTGTCGGAGAAGAAAAGCGGGGCGCGGTGCGACTGCTTTCCCCGGAAGCGGCCATCGTGGTCCTGCGCATGCTGGAAGACGGCGTTCATGTCGTGCGCTCTTCTTCCGGAGCCGTCCCTCTGCGCTTCAAAACGGGTACGTCCAACGGGTTCCGCGACGCATGGACGGCAGGCATTGTGGGACCGTATGTGCTGGTGGTGTGGGCGGGCAATTTCGACAATACGCCGAATCCGCTGCTGGTGGGGGGAGAGGTGGCCGCGCCGCTTTTCATCGACATTTCCCATGCGCTGGCCATGCACGACGCCTCTTTTGCCGACCTCGTGCCGAAACAGCAGGAAGGTCTCAACATCATCCGGGAAAAGGTCTGTGCGGCCACGGGCGACCTTGATACGTCGCTGTGCGGCGAGGTGACGGAGACATGGTATATTCCCGGCATGTCTCCCACGCGGCCTTCGGGCGTGTTCCGTACCATTCTCATTGATACGGAAACCGGTCTGCGCGCCTGCGAACCGGTTCCCGGCCGGACGGAGGAAGTGGTGTGGGAGTTCTGGCCGTCGGATTTGCGGGCGCAGTTTCTGCGCGCCGGAGTGGTGAAGCCGCCGCCTCCGCCCTTCGGCCCGGGCTGCGGAGGGCAGGCGGTGGCGGGGGAGGCGCCCCGCATCCTTTCTCCCCGGGAGGGCGTGACCTACAGGCGCGCCCTTTCTTCCCCGGAAGAGAACGGCATCGCCCTCACCGCCGTTACCGACGCCGACGCCGGGGCGGTGTTCTGGTTTGAGAAGGCACGTTTTCTGGGGCGTTCCCTGCCGGGGCGGCCGATGCTCTGGTATCCAGAGAACGGTGTGCACACGCTCACGGCCATGGACGACATGGGCCGCGCCTCCGTCGTGAAAGTGGTGGTGAAGGCTCTGCCCTGAGCGTCGTGCCGGAAAAGGCGGCACAACGCCTTCCGGCGGACGCCGTAACGGACGCCCGGCCTTTCACCGCGCAGAAGCGTTTCGGGGGGGAGCGGGCATCGTCCGCGATCCTTTGCCTTTCATGCAGGGCCGCTCCGGCTGCCTTGCGCACATGCATGGCCTTTCATAAAAGAGCACATTTGAAGCCGTTACTTTTTCTGTGCGGGGAAGCTCCATGCGCCCCGCCACGGCGGCGGCAACTCCAGTGTGCGGCTTTTCATGCCGGGAACGGGAAGGGTCAGGCGGAAGGCGTGCAGCTTCAACCCTTCGCGGCCTTTTTCGCCGTACCACGGGTCGCCTGCAACGGGATATCCGCGTGAGGCGAGCTGTACCCGTATCTGATGAGTACGCCCGGTCAGAAGACGGATGAGAAGAAGCGTGCAGTCACGGCCGTGCACGCGCCGCCGTTCAAGGGCGGTGACGATGCAGCGCGCCTCCCTGCCTTCGGGAGCGTTTTCGTCTTTTGTCTTTTTCGTCACGACCATGCGCTGCGCCTTGTCATCTTTGGCAAGGCGGTCGTGCAGCTCCAGCGGTTCTTCCTGCGGCCAGCTTCCTTCCACCCATGCCAGATATTCCTTCACGGGGCGCTCTTCGCTTCGTCCGGCGAGGGCGTCGGTGAGAAGACGCACCGCGGCATAGGTCTTGCCCGCCACAAGAAGCCCCGACGTATCCTTGTCCAGTCGATGCACGGGCGCAGGCACGAAGGCGGCGCGGGCACGCTCCTTTGCAAGGCGGGCGGCGATGCTGTCGCTGTGCCCCGTACCTCCCTGCACGGGAAGTCCTGCCGGTTTGGCAACAACGAGGATGTCCTCGTCCTCATAGACGATGTCGAGACGGGAGGAGGGGGGAAGCGCCGGAACCTTTTCCGGAGGGAGGCTTCCCGCAGGCAGCCGTTGGGCAAAGGGGGGAACCCGCACCATGTCGCCTTCGGCGAGACGGTCGAAGGGTTTGGAGCGCGCGCCGTTGACGCGCACCTGTCCGGTGCGTATCCAGCGGTGAAAGTCCGCCGTCGGCGCGCTTATGCGACGTTCAAGAAAATTGAGAAGTTTCTGCCCCGCTTCCGCCCGACTGACGCTGAGTGCTCCTGTATCCCTGCTGTTTTCCATGTATTTTAATAATCCTTTCACAGTGCGTTTCATGCGTTCTGCCTTCCTGAAGCATAGGGATTTTCCCCTGTTGCGTCCAGATTGCGAAGATGCCTGCGAAGCGTTTTCGAAAAGGACGAAAGAAACGACTTGTGTATCCATGGCATTCCTGCTATGTAGAGAGACCTGCCCGACGAGGGCAGAAATCTGTTTGTTTAGGTTGGAGGATCCGTATGGCAACTGCCGAGAACATGGAAAACCAAATCGATTCCGAAATGAGCTTTGCGAGCGCACTCGAAGACTATCTCAACCCTGACATGGGCGACCTTGAAGAAGGTTCCATCGTCAAGGGCGAAGTCGTGCGCGTGGACGACGATACTGTGCTGGTGGACGTGAACTTCAAGTCCGAAGGCCAGATCCCCGCTGAGGAATTTCGGGACGCTCAGGGCAATATAACGGTCAAGGTCGGCGACCGTGTGGATGTGTACGTTGCCCGCAAGAACGAAATGGATGGCACCATCACGCTTTCGTTCGACAAGGCCAAGCGTATGCAGCTGTTCGACCAGCTTGAAGAAGTTCTGGAAAAGAACGGCGTCATCACCGGCACCATCACCCGCCGCATCAAGGGCGGCTATACCGTCGATCTCGGCGGCGTGGAAGCCTTCCTGCCCGGTTCTCATGTGGATCTCCGTCCTGTTCCCGACATGGACGCCCTCGTCAATCAGCAGTACGAATTCCGTGTGCTGAAGATTAACCGTCGCCGCAGCAACGTCATCGTTTCCCGTCGCGTGCTGCTCGAAGAAGAACGCGACACCAAGCGCAGCGCTCTGCTCCAGACCCTGGCCGAAGGCCAGATTGTCAAGGGCAAGGCCAAGAACATCACCGAATACGGCGTGTTCGTGGATCTCGGCGGTCTCGACGGCCTGCTGCACATCACTGACATGTCCTGGAAGCGCATCCGCCATCCCCGCGAGATGGTTTCCCTGGGCCAGGAACTGGAACTCAAGGTGCTTTCCTTCGACAAGGAAAACCAGAAGGTTTCCCTCGGCCTCAAGCAGCTCGTGCCCGATCCCTGGCAGGACATCACCGCCCGCTTCCCCGAAGGCTCTCACCATACCGGCAAGGTGACCAACCTTGTTGACTACGGTGTGTTCGTGGAACTCGAACCCGGCGTGGAAGGCCTTGTGCACATTTCCGAAATGTCCTGGACCCGCAAGCTGCGTCATCCTTCCCAGATGGTGCATCAGGGCGACGAAGTTGAAGTCGTCATCCTCGGCGTGGACAGCGAGAAGAAGCGCATCTCCCTCGGTATGAAGCAGGTCAAGCCCAATCCCTGGGAACTCGTGGGCGAACGCTTCCCCGAAGGCACCGTCATTGAAGGCGTCATCAAGAACATCACCGAATTCGGCATGTTCATCGGTATTGAAGACGGCATCGACGGCCTCATCCATGTGTCCGACATCTCCTGGACCAAGAAGCTGCGTCATCCCGGCGAACTCTACAAGGTCGGCGACGTGGTGCAGGCCAAGGTGCTCACCGTGGATCAGGAGAACGAAAAGTTCACCCTCGGCATGAAGCAGCTCACCGAAGATCCCTGGAGCAGCGTGCCCGCCCGTTATCCCGTGGGTAACATCATCACCGGCACCGTGACCAACGTGACCGACTTCGGCCTGTTCGTGGAAGTGGAAGAAGGCATTGAAGGCCTCATCCATGTGACCGAACTCGGCAAGAAGGTGAAGTCTCCTTCCGAACTCTACAAGGAAGGCGACACCGTGCAGGCCAAGATCATCCATGTGTCCGCTGATGAACGCCGCCTCGGCCTCTCCATCAAGCAGATCAAGGACGATGAAGAACGCCGCAAGCCCAAGGATTACCATTCCGGCGACAACAGCATCAGCCAGACCCTCGGCGACCTTCTCAAGCAGAAGTTCAATGACTAAGCGCTGATTCCTTATGATGTACGCGGGGCGGAAAGCATGGCTTTCCGCCCCGTTTTTTTAGAGCGGCGTCTTCTGAGAAACGAACGGAAGGAAAACGTGCCCGGATGTCGGGACGACGCGGCTTTCCCCGACGGAAGGCGGCCGGGAAAAGACAACCGTCCTTAGCTCCGGACGTTTTACAGAAAAGGCATACTCCCGGAGGATACCATGAAGCAGCAGGAAATAGAGCGGAAGTTTCTGGTTACGGGCGACGGCTGGCGCAATCTGGCCGAGGGCGTGCTGTTCCGGCAGGGATACATCGCCCGCACGCAGGACCGCACGGTACGGATTCGTGTGGCGGGAGAGAAGGGCACGCTGACCATCAAGTACCGCGGCAGGGGCATAGCACGCAGCGAATTCGAGTACGATATTCCGCTGGATGAGGCGCAGGCGCTGCTGGACGGGCTTGACCCCGGTGAAATCATCGAGAAGATGCGCCATACCTTTGAGTGTGAAGGCAGTGTGTGGGAGGTGGATGAGTTTCTCGGGGCCAATCGGGGCCTGATTGTGGCGGAAATAGAACTGGAGTCGGAAGATCAGAGTTTTGTCCGGCCGGAGTGGTTGGGGGAGGAAGTGAGCAAGGTCTCGCGCTACCTCAACGTGGAACTTTCCCGACTGCCGTACACGGCATGGAACAGGGAAGAAGGCAAAGAGCAGAAAAATAGCTGAGATACCGGACGAAGCATGGCATGGTGTGACCATGGACACAGTTTTTGCGCGGAAAGCCTTCTAGGGTGTGCGGAGACTGGTCTGCCATGATGGCATCAACAAGATTGCGGAGGATGGTTTATGAGCGACATGTTCTGTTTTCAGTGTGAGCAGACGGCCGGCGGCACGGGCTGCACGAAAAACGGCGTCTGCGGAAAAAAGGCCGAAACGGCCGTGCTGCAGGATGTTCTGGTGGGCGAGCTCGCCGCTCTGGCGGCAGGCGCCGCGCGTACTCCTGCGCTTGACGAGCTTGTGGAAAACGCGCTTTTCAGTACGCTGACCAATGTGAATTTCGACGATTCGTCCCTTGCCGCGCTGGTGGAGAAGGTTCGCTTTGCCCGCGTTCAGGCGGGCGGAGGCGAGGCGTATGAGCTTGGGCGTCTCTGGCAGGCGCAGGAAGACGTGCGCAGTCTGAAATCGCTGCTGCTCTTCGGCCTGAAGGGCATAGCGGCCTATGCCTCTCATGCGCGCGTTCTCGGCAGAGTCAGCGACGAGGTGACGGATTTTCTGTACCGGGGCCTTGCCCTCATCGCTTCCGACGCTGTGAAGGAAGCGCTGCTTGCCGCCTTCATGGAATCGGGCAGAATCAACCTTGTCTGCATGGAGCTTATGCACGAAGCCAACAGAACCTATGGGATTCCTGCCCCCGTCACGGTATCCCGCACGGTGGAAAAGGGCCCCTTCATCATTGTGACCGGGCATGATCTGCACGATCTGTCCCTTCTTCTGGCGCAGACCGAGGGTACGGGCGTGAATATTTACACCCACGGCGAAATGTTGCCCGCCCATGCCTATCCCGAGCTGAAGAAGTATCCGCATTTCAAGGGGCACTTCGGCACGGCGTGGCAGAATCAGCAGAAGGAATTTGCCCATGTGCCCGCGCCGGTGCTCTTCACCACCAACTGCATCATGCCCGTGAAGGAGAGCTACGCCGACCGCGTGTTCACCACCGGAGTGGTGCAGTATCCCGGCATGCGGCATATCGACGGCGGAAAGGATTTCACCCCTGTCATTGAGAAGGCTCTGGAGCTTGGCGGCTACGGCGAGGATGTGGTCATGCCCGGCATCAACGGCGGTGAAACCATGACCACGGGCTTCGGCAGCGAGGCCGTGCTCTCCCATGCGGGAACCATCGTGGAGGCCGTGAAGTCCGGCGCCATCCGTCATTTCTTCCTCGTGGGCGGCTGCGACGGCGCAAGACCCGGCCGCAACTACTATACGGAATTCGTGAAAAAAACGCCTGCCGACACCGTGGTGCTTACCCTCGCCTGCGGCAAGTTCCGTTTCAACGACATCGACCTCGGCAGTATCGGCGGGATTCCGCGCCTTCTGGATATGGGCCAGTGCAACGACGCCTACGGCGCGGTGAAGGTGGCCCTGGCTCTGGCCGAGGCCTTCAACTGCGGTGTGAACGATCTGCCGCTCACGCTGGTGCTCTCCTGGTATGAACAGAAGGCCGTGGCCATTCTGCTCACGCTCCTGTACCTCGGCGTGAAGAACATCTATCTTGGACCGTCTCTGCCCGCGTTCGTATCGCCTGCCGTACTGGAATTTCTGGTGAAGGAATTCGGTATTCGTCCCATATCCACGCCGGATGAGGACCTTGCGTCCGTCCTTGGCAGATAACGGAGCAGTGTCTGTCCTGTCCGGACCGGGACACTGTGGTGAAGCGGCCGGCTCCGGGGTCGGAAAGGACGCTTTTGGGGGAGTGGTGAAGATTCTCTCGAAAGAGCGCTGTTTCGTAACAGCCGGGCTTCTCTGAGAATAAGCCGTTTCAGGGAAGTGTCTTCGCCTTTCGGCCGTCGTGTTTCGGCGTCGTTTCCGCAGCGGAAGAAGCCCCGCGTCATGCTTTGACGCGGGGCTTCTCGTCTCTTCGGAAGTCTGGTAGCGTTGCTTTCATGGAAGAGAGAAAGTATCGCAGAAGGTTTGCAGGCTTTGACCTGTCCAGAAGAAGCGGCCGCGTTTCGTCCCTCGGCGACGGGCTGGCCGGCTGGCTCTCCGCTCACGGCATGAAGATGCAGCATCAGCTTCTTGGGGAGCTGTGGAAGAACTGGGACATCGTCATGGGGCCTGACCTTGCGTCCCTTGCCCGCCCGCTGGGGCACAGGGGCGGCATACTGCTCATCGGCGGGGACGATTCCTGCGCCATGCAGGAGCTTTCCTACGCCGTGCCGGAAATTCTCGAACGCGTGAACGCCTTCATGGATGAGGAGTATTTCCAGAAGGTGGAGCTGCATCTGCTCATGGGCAGAACGTCCCTGCAGAGCGTGGACATCACGCAGGCTCCATCCCTGCCTCCTCCGCTGCGGCCGCCGAAGCTGGGAAAGCTGAAGCTTCCTCCCGATTCTCCGCTTGCGGCCTGCTATGAGGCGTATGTGCGCCTGTTTGACGGCGACAGGAAAAAAGGGCAGGACGAGTAACGTCCGGCCCTTTGCGGAAAGCGGAGTTCTGACGCCGGTGACCGGTATCAGACCAGATGGAAATCCTCGCCGAGATAGACTTCTCTGGCGCGGGCGTTGTTGACGATTTCGTCGGGCGTGCCGGAAAGAATGATGTTGCCCTGAAACATGAGGTAGGCTCTGTCGCAGATGGAGAGGGTTTCCCTCACGTTGTGGTCGGAGATGAGCACTCCTATGCCGCGTTCCTTGAGGCCGCGGATGAGCACCTGAATGTCGCCTACGGCCAGAGGGTCGATACCGGCGAAGGGTTCGTCCAGAAGCACGAAGAGCGGATCGCGGATGAGGCATCGGGCGATTTCCAGACGGCGACGTTCACCGCCGGAAAGATAGGACGCGTAGGATTTTTCCAGCCTCGTGAGACCGAACTCCTCCATGAGTTCGTCGGCGCGTTTTTTCTGCTCCGCGCGGGAAAGACCGGTGTGCTCAAGGATGATTTGCAGGTTCTGCCGCACGGTGAGACGGCGGAACACGGAACTTTCCTGCGGCAGATAGGAAAGGCCCACCCTGGCGCGGCGATACAGAGGCCATGTGCTGATTTCCTGCCCGTCGAGCAGCACCTGCCCCGCCGTGGGCTTGATGATGCCGGTAATCATGTAGAAGGACGTGGTCTTGCCTGCGCCGTTGGGTCCGAGAAGACCCACGATTTCTCCCTGCTTCATGGAGACGGAGACTTCGTGCACGACTTCCTTCTGACCGTAGCGCTTGCACAGGTGCTGGGCGGAAAGGGTGGAACTCATTATTTCCCCTTTTTATCGTTGGAGGAGAAGACGGCGTGAACGCGCTGCTTGGGGCTGCCTTCCACAACGCTCCTGTTTTCATTGACGTAATAACGGATGACGTTGCCCCGGATGGAGTTGTCGCCGTCGTGCAGCACGGGGTTGCCTTCAAGAACGAGCAGGCTCTTTGCGGAGTAATACGTCGCCTTCTGCGCCGAACCCGTCTGCGTACCGTTCTGGAAGCGGACGTTCTTTTCCGCGACGATGCGGTCGAGGTCGCTGCCTTCCATGGCGGGAGCGGCGTTTTTTTCCTTATCGCCGTTTCCGTTGGACTTGAGGTACAGGGTCAGTGTTTCCGACCACATCTTGAACTGTCCCCGCACGGCTTCCACGCGGCCCTGAAAGACCACGGTGTTCTTGTCGGCGTTGTAGACCATGGTGTCGGCCGTCACGTCCACGGGGAGGTTGCTGTCCGCGCCGGGCAGGGGGGCGGCCATGGCGCCGACGGTGCAGAGCAAGAAGAGGACAAGGGTAAGGAAACATGTTTTCATGACTGGCTTTCCTCCTGCGCGCCCTGCGGCGCGGCGTCGGATGATGGGCTGGCGTCTGCTGCGCCGCCTGCGGTAGTGTCGGAATCGGACGGAATCCAGCGCATGCGTACGCCCTCATCGCCCGTCAGCGTATTGGTGTTGAGATCCCACACAAGGCGGGTCGCCGTACCGGATAGAGCGGGGCCGTCCAGCTTTGCTCCGTCCGGAAAGGTGAGCGTGCGCGTAGTGTTGAGAAAGACGGCCATCTCTCCGGTCAGTACGTTTTCCTCATAGGTGGCCTGGACGTTTCCGGACATGGAGACCTTCTGATTGCCGTCTTCCACCCGGCCTACGTCCGACGTCGCCCTGATGACTCGCTCCTCCTCTCCGTCGGTGCTCTCCAGCATGTACTGGATGTCCGGTTCGCGCACGGTGATGGCTCCGGAATCCTGATTCAGTGTCGCCCAGTCGGCGTTGAGGTCGAAGCTCTTGCGTCCTTCATGCCCCTGAGAGAGTATGATGCCGCGTACGGCAAGGTCCACGGCGTTTCTCACCTCTTCCGGCGGGTCGGAGAGCAGCTTGTTCAGGTCGGCGGAGCGCACCACGTTTTCCAGTGCATCCAGAGCTCTGCTGGTTTTCCAGCTCTGCCATCCGTACCATCCTCCCCAGACGGCGAGGCCGAGAACGACGAGCGCCAGGGACCTTTTCAGGGAGGCGTTCATACTCTTGCCGGTCCCGTGGCCGCAGTCCAGAGGTCTGCGGGATTCTTGCCGTCCCTGCGGGAGGCCAGCAGAAATTCGATGGCCTCGCGTACGGCGCCTTCTCCGCCTCTGGCGGCGGTGACGTAGAGCGCTTCCTTTTTTACCTGCGCCACGGCGTTGGCCACGGCCATGGGCATGCCCACCGAGCGCATGGGGTCAAGGTCGATCCAGTCGTCTCCGAGATAGGCCATTTCTTCCTTCCGCAGTCCGTATTTTTGGCGGATGGCCTCGAGTTTCGGCAGCTTGGATTCAAAGCCCGCATAGTAGTCCTTCACGCCGAGCTGGGACATTCTGGCCAGTACGCACGGGTCGTTCCTGCCGGTGATGATGCCGATGCCGATACCGGCCAGCAGCGCCGTCTTGATGCCTATGCCGTCCTGCGCGTTGAAACATTTTAAGGGATGGCCGTTTTCCTGAAAGTACAGCTTTCCGTCTGTGCACACGCCGTCCACGTCGAGCACCAGAAAGCGGACTTTTGCGGCCGCGCAAAGCACCTCCTCACTGACGGGGGCGCCGGCATTGCCGGAAAATATAGAGGAAGAGGACATATCCTTTTTTCTCCGTATAGGTGTGGGGAAAACGTGTAACGTCGTCCCATCGGAGAAAATAGCCTGAAAATTCTGTTCCGTCAAAATACGGCACATATGGATACAGGTTGCGGGATCCCTCTTGGAGACCGTACATATGGAGGTTGCACCGTCTTCGATGCAGGGGTATCTTGCCAGAAGAACGTTTATTTTCTATTCTTGGTGTTTATGTTGGCCGAGGGATAACCTTACTGTTGATTATCGTTTGTCTTGGAGAACTGGTATGGTTCATTGCGCCGTATGCTTTCATGACTCCGGATCCATGTATAAAACAGTGTACTGTGCACTGTTGTCCTGTTTTGAGAATTCGCCGGAGCATATACATGTGCATGCTCTTATTGATGAATCTGTGATACCCTACAAGCATTGGCTGGAAGAACTATGTGATTCTTTTCAGAATTCCATTACGTTTTATGAAAACGTCGATGTTCCTGATGATATTATTAATATGTTTCCCGGAGGGACTGTAGGGATATATACTAAGGCAAGCCTGTTCCGCATGTGCCTGCATGAGCAGCTTCCTGAAGACGTGGAGAAAGTCATCTATTTTGACTGTGATATCATCTTTGAGAGGAATATCGCCGAACTGTGGAATATGGAACTTGGCGAAGCATGGATGATAGCCGCGCATGACCCTGAACGGGTATGGTCTTCACGCAAGAAGAAATATTATCTCGATGCACTGGGAATAGAGGAAGAACGCTATTTCAACAGCGGTGTCCTGCTTATGAATCTGAAGGCTCTTCGCGAAGCTTCCAGAGAAGGAAACGTATTCTGGCAGGCGTACCGTAAGGGTGCCCCCCATTTCTCAACGTTGAAGTTTACGGTTTTCGACCAGGATCTGCTCAACTATATGCTGAGCGGAGATAGAAAGAAGCTGAAACTTATCGATGCGTCGTATAACTACGAGCTCTGTCTGCACGACAGGCGTTTTCTGCGCCTGAAGGAAATGGAAGGTAAAATCCTGCATTTCCCGTCCCTGAAGCCGTGGCAGAAATTTTTTCCTGCCCAGCTTGCGTACTGGAAATATGTCGTCAAGTCTCCATGGCGTGACGAGGCTCTTCCCATGATAGAGGAACGGATGTTCGATCCGAAAGATAGAATATGGCCCGTGCTTCTCTGGATTTGGCGCAGACATGAATCGCTGCGCTGGCTCGCCAGACTGCGTGGGGCAAGATAAGGGACGGAATTCGGAGAGAGTATGAAAAAGAGGCTTTCGTTAGATAGTGTCGTCAAATTATGTTTGCCCACAAATATATGCATCTGATTTGAACGGCGGCAAGAAAAGAGGCGCATCTTTTGGCATATCGTGTGGCAATTCCCCGCCAGCGCTTGAGATGGAGAAAAGCATTCTCGACAAGATGCCTGACTTTGTAGAGCGCTCTGTCATAGTTGCGTGATATTTTACGACTTCTCTTTGGCGGGATGACAACCTGGAAACCGGATGGGTACCTTCTGTAACAATAACTCTGACCGGCATACCATGCGCATCCACGGCCAGATGTATTTTTGAGTTGAGCCCCCTTTTGTGCGGCTCATGGCCTCGTTACCTCCCGCAGCGCCCGCCGCATGCGGATGAACTTTGCAATGGCTGGCATCAATGATGAGCCATTCAAAATCAGGTTCGACAATGAGAGCTTCAAGTATTTTCTCCCAAATTCCCCGATCACGCCATCGGCAGAAGCGACGATGTGTATTTTTCCAGTCGCCAAGATCTGGAGGTAAATCCCGCCACGGAGCCCCAGTTCTCAGTATCCAGAAGACGGCGTTGATAAACAATCGGTTATCGGCGGAAGGACGACCGACGCTGCCCTTGGAACCGGGAAGAAGTTTTTCAATGTTTGCCCATGCCCTGTCGGAAATATCATGTCTTCGATGTGCCGCCATATGCTCTCTCCTCATTGTACGTGAAGAGATTATAACATGTTTTTAATTTGACGACACTATCTACGGAAAAAGCGTGGTTTTTCCGTGTGTTCGGTTGCGGGTAGTCGCTCTCGCGGCTACCAGAGCAATCCACATTTTCAATGTGGAATTGCTTTAGCCTATGGGCATTTGCGCTTCCGCATAGGCGTAGCTTGTACGCTTGCGCAGGCTGCGGATGGCCAGCAGTAGACTGAGCAGGCCCACGCGCCCGGCAAACATGTTGAAAATGATG